>NZ_PNGD01000019.1:0-17747 GCF_002871495.1 Streptococcus sp. UMB0029 | reverse complement strand
CAGAGAAAAGATGGTGACCTTTAAATTTATGGAGGATAAAGATGGTCATCTGAAGATTCATTCAACTATTTCTAAGAAAGCGCGTGGTACCTTCCTAACGGCCCTGATAGAAAATCAAGTACAGACGGTCGATGAAGCTCGTCGCTTAAGCTTTGCAGGATTTGCCTACAGAGAAGACCTGTCCCAGCCACAGGAATTGGTTTTTGTAAAGAAAGTATAAAATAAGGATAAAAGAAGAAAACTCAGCAAGGAAAAGTATTGCTGAGTTTTTTCTAGCTTATAAAGAGTTGGACAAATGAATCTCATTTGACAAGGTATTAAGATGATTGACCAAATCCATGATTGACAGATGGTTTCGGCAAATAAACTTTTTAGTGATGCCAGGAATATAGAAATTAGACACGATGATGTCATAATCTGTCTGATTTAAAATATCAGGGCTTGTTTCCAATTGATCCCAAATATCGAAGGTAAAGCGATTATTACAGTAATAGGAAAGCATGTCCATTAAGGTGAGGGATAGGGCATGGTCAAAGTTACTGATAATCAAAACCTTGATAGGTGGTCGATTGGCTAATAATTGAGTAGTGATATTTTCTGCATGGGTGAAGAGGGTGTAAATCAAGTGCTCTAATTGTTCAGGATAATCATGTTGCCCGATTGCTTGCCGATATTGAGCCAGTTCTTGACGAGCACTTTCCATAAAGTCTGGGAAATAGACCTTGAACTTTTCTAGTGTAATTCCCTTTTGCTCAAATAAGAGTGGTGTTGAAAAGGTTTCCTGTCTTTCAAAATAAGCTGTATTATGCAGATGCCAAATGAGTTCATCATGATTAGCAAATTTAATATTAAATGCTTTAGATAATCGTTCCAAAATTTGGCTTAATAACTGATAAGAATAGCGAGATTCATCATTTTTATTTAGAGAATCAAAGAATTGCTGTGGATCTAGAAAAATATCATTTTGAAGAAAGGAAATGAAAATTTGGGCCACAATATCTGGAGTCATTTCCAGTCCAAATTGTTGAGAGAAGTATGCAAGCTTGTCCTCAAAATCTGGTAAATTCATTAAAACAGGATAGTAGTCTTGGTAAAAATGATTCGGTAAATCAATGAAATGTCCATTTTTTACTCGATGAATACTAATTGCGAGCATCAGCTTATACATTCTATAGATTGCAAATCGCATTGGGTAATTTGTGGATTTATAGAAGTAGTCAGCGAACTCTGTTATGACTTTTTCAGAAATATCTGGGAAAGGCCAGTCTAGAAAATAATACCGCTCTGAAAAGTATTGGGCATAAAAATAGCGAATATCGATTTCATTTCCATTCAGGGATGTTGGAGTAAAAGACAGTTCAATTTGGAATTGTTTCGAGAGAATGGTGGTGATTCGATTTCCTAAACGATAAAGATTGGCATTACTAGAATGCAGTTTTTCTACAGTTCGGTAAATAGGCAATCCTTCGTTAAAAAACATATATTCTAATAACTGAAAAGATTGGGAATGACTGAGGAAATAAATATAAATATCTTCTATACTTGCCGCTGTATCTAGATTTAGCATAATGCCATTGATAGAAGATTGAATTTTGAAAGTTGGGAATGCTGTTCGTAGTTCGTTTAAGTCATTTTTCAGGATACGCTCGGTGCATTCTAAAGTTTGTGCTAACTCGTTTAGACGTATCCAATCTCGTTTCTGAATGAGTATTTCAAGTAGTCGTAATTGTCGTTGTTCCTTTGTAGATAATAGAGATCTCATAGGGTTCTATCCTCCTAAGCTCATTATATCATAGTCTATAATAAAAATGCTAATATTGATATTGTTAAGATGGAGAATAATCCGATTTGATCTTAAAACAGTATTTATGAATTGAATATAGAAAGGCAATTAAATGTTACTGGAATATTTGTATTGATTTTGAGATTACATTTTTACCTCTATATTATTTTTCTGTACCATTTGTACTAAAATATGAGAATCATTTTTTTGTCAGTAAATTCACTTTGATTAGAACAATTTAAATGAATCTTGAGGGAAAAAATACTATATATTAATTTGTAAAACTATATTGAATTATATAAAAAATAGATGTAAATTGTATAGTATAAAATTATATTGAGGTAAAGAATATGAAACAGGCACAGAGAAAATCATTTGATTGGTATAAAATGCAACAACGTTTTTCTATTCGTAAGTATCACTTTGGTGCAGCTAGTGTCTTGCTCGGGACAGCCTTAGTCCTAGGAGCGGGAGCCAAGGCCCAAACAGTACAAGCAGATGAACATTATGCAGAAGTTACTAACAGTATTTCTATTGATAAGATAGCAGAAGCTACTAAACCAGTAGAAGTTTCTACATCTAAGAAAGAAACTACCTACCCTGCTCCAACTGTTGTTAATCCAGTAGAGGTGACTCCAGCTAAATCTGAAGCTGTTAAGGCAACTGTAGAAAAGGTTGAAGAGCCTAAAGTGGAAAAAAAGGAAGTTTCTCATCAAAGTGCGGTTGATAAATCAAAATTGTTAACGGCTCTTTCGCGTGCAAAAAAACTAGAGAGCAAGTTATATACAGAAGCAAGTGCTGCTAAGTTGCAAGCAAGTATCCAAGCTGGTCAAGGTTTGCTTGGGAAAGCAGATGCATCTGAAGCTGAATTATCAGCAGCAGAGTCATCTATTCAATCAGCTGTCATTGGACTGGAACTCCGTTCTAACTCCGATAAAGGAACTGTATCAGAAACTCCTGTAGCGAAGAAAGCTGACGCAGCAGAAGCCAAAGAAGATGCTAAACCAGCTGCAACAACGACTGATCGTTCAGTTCTTGATAGCGCTGTTTTGCCAACTAGCAGAGTTACTAAAGTAGAAGCGACTTCAGCTCCAAAAACAACTAATGAAATCTTGAAACCAGGTTTAAGCCTTTCTGATGCTCGCCAAAATCCAGCTATCCGTAAGGAAGACTTGGAGAAGGAGCATAGTGGTTTTAGAGCTTCTAGCAATCCAGCCAACCCGATTGTCTCAGGTTCTGGGAATACAGTTGCATTTACAGATATCAGTCAAGCTGGTCGTAGTTACAGTTTTCGTGGCTATGGGAACGCACGTGGTGGTCATTCAATTCATTACGATGTGACGACAGTACGTCAAGGTAATAGATTGAATTTCACAATTCAATATTCTGGTCCAGGTGAATTTGTTAATAATAACTTTATTTTAGATAAAGGGGATGGATTTGGAAATCCTTCAAATGCAACTATCACAACTCCAAGATTAAGAGAGCAATCAAAACCTATTAGACAGGGTGCCAACTTTGTATCTCACTCAGGATATACTATGACCTCTGCTACTGAAACAAGTATGCAACAGACAATCAGATTCAGTTTGCCAATCAACAATCCAAATGGTGATTTGTCTGTCCGTTTGAAACCTGTTACTTTTAACGTGGATCAAGGTGGTGGCGGTGCTGCTACTAGCAATGATCCATACAGTAACTCTAACTATTATTATAGAGCAAACCCACTATACTTGGATGCCAATCCAAATGGTGGTTCTAGTAACAAGGCTGTTACAGAAGACATTGATTTCCAAACTGTCTATCTTCCAACAAGTAAGTTGCCAGAAGGCCAAACTAGATTAGTCAGAGAAGGTGAAAAAGGACAACGTCAAATTACCTATAAAGTCCATCGATTTGGTAACGAAACAATTCTAGGATTGCCAATTAGTAATAGTGTCACTAAAGAAGCTAAGCCACGTATTCTGCAAATTGGTGTTGCTAAAGAGCTAATCGATACAGTAAAACCACGTGTTGATCAAAATAAAGTCGGTGATACAAATAATCTTACTTTCTATCTTGATAACGATGGCAACGGGGTTTATACAGAAGGTGTAGATGAACTTGTTCAAAGAATCGCTATTAAAGATGGAGCCCAAGGTGAACGTGGTTTAACAGGAGCCCAAGGTGCTAAAGGTGAAAAAGGGGACCGAGGTGAACGCGGTCTGACTGGAGCCCAAGGTGCTAAAGGTGAAAAAGGGGACCGAGGTGAACGCGGTCTGACTGGAGCCCAAGGAGCTAAAGGTGAAAAAGGAGATCAAGGCGAACGCGGTCTAACTGGAGCCCAAGGTACTAAAGGTGAAAAAGGAGACCGAGGCGAACGCGGTTTAACAGGAGCCCAAGGTGCTAAAGGTGAAAAAGGAGACCGAGGCGAACGTGGTCTGACTGGAGCCCAAGGTCAGGCAGGTCGTGACGGTGTAACTCCAACTGTAACCGTTAAAGATAATAAAGATGACGGCACTCATACTATCACGATTAACGATGGTAGAGGTAATGTTACAAGTACTGTTGTAAGAGATGGTTTCGATGGCGCAAGTCCATTAGTTGCGACTCAAAGAAATGAAGCAGATAAAACAACGACCGTTATCTTCTATTATGACCAAAATGACAACAACGAATTCGATGCAGGCGATACAAAACTAAAAGAAGTCGTTATTGCAGATGGTGCCAAAGGTGAAAAAGGTGAAAAAGGTGAACGTGGAGACCGTGGTGAAACAGGAGCAGCGGGACGTGACGGAAAAACTCCAAAAATCACAACTGCTCGTGGAGCAGACGGCCGTAGTACTGATATTACATTTACTATTCCTGGTGAAGAACCTGTAACTGTTAATGTAAAAGACGGAAAAGATGGACGTACACCAACTATTGACTTAAATGCCTTAGCAGAAGCAGCAGTAAGACTAAACAATCAAAGAAGCGGAAGAGTAAGAAGAGCATTAGCAGACGCCCCATCTACAGCACCAGCACCACAACCAGTAGAGGGTACTCGTATTACAGCATACTATGATAACAATGGTAACGGTAAATACGATCCAGGTGTGGATGAATTAATTGGTACAAGTGATATTTTGAATGGTACAAATGGACGTAATGGTGCAGATGGAGCTTCTGGTACAGATGGTCGTAATGGTGCTGAATTATTAAGTGGACCTAAAACACCAACAGCAAATGATGGTAAAGATGGTGACACTTATATCGATGCAATTACAGGTGATGTTTACAAAAAAGAAGGCAGAAACTGGAACCAAATTGGCAACATCAGAGGACCTCAAGGATTACCAGGTCCTAAAGGTGACAAGGGTGAGAACGGAAAAGACGGCTTCACACCAGAAGTAACAGTGACAGACAATCATGATGGTAGTCATACGATTACAGTTACGCAACCAGAAGGACGTCCAGCTCTTACAACAATCGTTAAAAACGGAGTAGACGGACAAACACCAAAAGTCAAAGCTGTTCGTGATGAAGCTAAAAAACAAACTACTCTAACCTTCTACATAGATAAAGATGGCGATGGAAACTACACAGAAGGAACAGATACGCTCGTTCAAACATCCATCGTTAAAGACGGACAAGACGGAGCAGCTGGACAAGCAGGACGTGATGGTAAAGAAGTATTAAACGGAAAAGTAGATCCAACACCAAGAGACGGAAAAGATGGAGACAGCTTCGTTAATACTGCCACAGGAGATGTCTTCGTTAAGAAGAACAATACTTGGGAACAAGCAGGCAACATCAAAGGTCCTAAAGGTGACAAGGGTGAGAACGGAAAAGACGGCTTCACACCAGAAGTAACAGTGACAGACAACCATGATGGCACACACACCATTACTATCACCCAACCAGAAGGACGTCCAGCCCTTACAACAATCGTTAAAAATGGAGAAAATGGCCAAACACCAAAAGTCAAAGCTGTTCGTGATGAAGCCAAAAAACAAACTACTCTAACCTTCTACATTGACAAAGATGGCGATGGAAACTATACAGAAGGCACAGATACGCTCGTTCAAACATCCATCGTTAAAGACGGCCAAGACGGAGCAGCTGGACAAGCAGGACGTGATGGTAAAGAAGTATTAAACGGAAAAGTAGATCCACAACCAAGAGACGGAAAAGATGGAGACAGCTTTGTTAATACTGCCACAGGAGATGTCTTCGTTAAGAAAAACAACACTTGGGAACAAGTAGGAAACATTAAAGGACCAAAAGGGGATAAAGGTGAAAATGGAAAAGACGGCTTCACACCAGAGGTAAGTGTTACAGACAACCATGATGGTAGTCATACGATTACAGTTACACAACCAGAAGGCAGACCAGCTGTCACAACAACAATTAAAAACGGAGTAGACGGACAAACACCAAAAGTCAAAGCAGAACGTGATGAAACCAAAAAACAAACTACTCTAACCTTCTACATTGACAAAGATGGCGATGGAAACTATACAGAAGGTACAGATACGCTCGTTCAAACATCCATCGTTAAAGACGGTCAAGACGGAGCAGCAGGTCAAGCAGGACGTGATGGTAAAGAAGTTCTAAATGGCAAAGTAGATCCAACACCAAGAGACGGTAAAGATGGCGATAGCTTCGTTAATACTGCCACAGGAGATGTCTTCGTTAAGAAGAACAATACTTGGGAACAAGCAGGCAACATCAAAGGTCCTAAAGGTGACAAGGGTGAGAATGGAAAAGACGGCTTCACACCAGAAGTAACCATAACAGACAACCATGATGGCACACACACCATCACTATCACTCAACCAGAAGGTCGCCCAGCTGTCACAACAATCGTTAAAAACGGAGTAGACGGCCAAACACCAAAAGTCAAAGCTGTTCGTGATGAAGCCAAGAAACAAACTACTCTAACCTTCTACATTGACAAAGATGGCGATGGAAACTATACAGAAGGCACAGATACGCTCGTTCAAACATCCATCGTTAAAGACGGACAAGACGGAGCAGCTGGACAAGCAGGACGTGATGGTAAAGAAGTATTAAACGGAAAAGTAGATCCAACACCAAGAGACGGAAAAGATGGAGACAGCTTCGTTAATACTGCCACAGGAGATGTCTTCGTTAAGAAGAACAATGCATGGGAACAAGCAGGCAACATCAAAGGTCCAAAAGGTGACAAGGGAGAAAATGGTCGTGACGGCTTCACACCAGAGGTAACAGTGACAGACAATCATGATGGTAGCCATACGATTACCATTACTCAACCAGAAGGTCGCCCAGCTGTCACAACAATCGTTAAAAACGGAGTAGACGGCCAAACACCAAAAGTCAAAGCTGTTCGTGATGAAGCTAAAAAACAAACTACTCTAACCTTCTACATCGATAAAGATGGCGATGGAAACTATACAGAAGGCACAGATACGCTCGTTCAAACATCCATCGTTAAAGACGGAGAGAAAGGTGAAGATGGGAAAACTCCTGAAGTAACTGTAACACCAGGAAAAGATGGGCATAGTTCTGACATTACATTTACAGTTCCAGGAAAAGATCCAGTTACTGTAAATGTGAAGAATGGAGAAAATGGGTTAAACGGCAAAACTCCAAAAGTTGATCTACTACGTGTTGAAGGCAAAAATGGAAATCCATCTCATGCAATTGTTACCTTCTATACTGATGAAAACAATGATGGTAAATACACACCAGGAACTGATGAACTTCTAGGTTCTGAAATGATTAAAGATGGAGCTAAAGGTGCTGACGGACGTGATGGTAAGTCATTGCTCACTGTTAAAGAAGGTAAAGAAACAAAAGTTTATCAAGAAGATCCAGCAAATCCAGGTCAACCATTAACTCCTGACAGACCTCTTGCAGTAATTAGAGATGGGGTAGACGGAAAATCACCAACTGTAACTGCTGCTCGTAAGGAAGAAGTTGATCATAAGGGAGTAGAGATTACTGTCGATAATCACGATGGTTCACAACCGACTACAGTATTTGTTCATGATGGAGCTAAAGGTGAAACTGGAGCGAATGGTCAAAATGGACAAACACCTACAGTTACAACTCAACGTGGAGCAGATGGACATAGTACAGTTGTAACCATTACAACACCAGGAAAAGAACCAGTAACATTTACAGTTAGAGATGGTCTAGATGGACATAATGGTAACAATGGACGAACTCCTAAAATTGATTTACAACCATATATTAATGGAGAAGATTCCTTTAGAAGAGCAAGAAGAAGTGTAGGAAATAACCCGGATGAAGTATCAGAACATCCTAATTCTAGAGCAACATCTTCTGATAACGCAGATGGTACTCATGTTACAGTTTATTTTGATAATAATGGAAATAATCATTACGATCCAGGAGTAGATGAATTAATCAGTGAACGTGATGTATTGAACGGAGTTAATGGAGAAAATGGTGCTAGTGGTAGAGACGGACGTAATGGATCTGAACTTTTAAGTGGAAATATTGCACCAACTCCAAAAGATGGAAAAAATGGAGATACTTATATTGATAGTTCAACAGGAAATGTCTATAAAAAACAAAACGGAGCATGGAATAAGACTGGCAATATAAGAGGACCTCAAGGAGCAAAAGGAGATACACCAGAAGTTACAGCTAAACCAGGAACAGATGGACATAGTACAGATATTACAATTACAACACCAGGAAAAGATCCTGTTACTGTAAATGTAAAAAATGGTAAAGATGGAAAATCTCTAATTGCTAAAAAAGAAGGTAATGAAACTAAAATTTTTGCGGAAGATCCAGAACGTCCAGGTCAACCATTGGATTCTACAAAACCACTTGCAACAGTTCTTGATGGACTAAAAGGTGAAAAAGGTGATAATGGAGCAGATGGTAAATCACCAGTTGTCACAATGACAGATAATGGAGATGGAACACACTCTATTACTGTTAGAAACCCTGATGGCTCTGAATCAACTACTAAAGTTAAAGATGGTAAAGACGGTAAAACAGCTACCATCACCACAACTGAAAATCCAGATGGCAGCCACACAATCACTGTAACAAATCCAGATGGAAGCTCAAAAGAAACTGTTGTTAAAAATGGTAAAGATGGTAAGACTACAAAAGTTGAAGTCACTGATAACAACGATGGAACTCATACTGTTAAAGTGACGGATGGAGACGGCAATGTAACGAACGCTATCATCAAAGATGGTAAAGATGGTAAAGCTGCTTCAGCTACAACAAGAGAAAATCCAGATGGAAGTCACACAGTAACAATCACTAACCCAGACGGAACTAAGAATGAGTTTGTTGTGAAAAATGGACGTGACGGTGTTGACGGACGTACTCCAACCGCATCAGTTCGTGATAATGGAGACGGAAGTCATACAATCGTTATTACAAATCCAGAAGGTGTGACAACTGAAACCACAGTTCGTGATGGTAAATCACCAAAAGTTACTATAACTGATGAACAAAATGGAACACATAAGATTTCAGTTTTAAATGGAGATGGAACAACTACTGAAACCATCGTTAAAGATGGTAAATCACCAGTAGCCACTGTTACTGATAACCATGATGGTACTTACACAATTCGTGTAGAAAACGGTAATGGTACTGTTTCTGAAACCACAGTTCGTGACGGTAAATCACCAACTGCTAAGGTTGTGGATAACGGAGATGGCACTCACACGATCACAGTTGTGAACTCAGACGGTACAACTACAACAACTACAGTTCGTGATGGTAAAGCACCAAAACTTGAAGTGATTGATAACAACAATGGTTCACACACTATTAAGGTGACAGGAACTGATGGTAAAGAAACGACAACTACAATCTTTGATGGTAAATCACCAAAAGCGAACATCGTTGATAACGGAGACGGAACTCACACATTAACAATCGTAGATTCTGATGGTCGTGAGTACAAATCTATTATCAAAGATGGCAAAGACGGTAAAGATGGCGTTTCACCAACTGTAACTGTTAAAAATAATAACGATGGAACTCACGTTGTTACAATCATTAATCCTGATGGAAGTAAGACAGAAATGGTGATTAAAGACGGTAAAGATGGTAAATCACCAAAAGTTTCTGTTGAAGATAATGGAAATGGTAGTCATACAATCACAATCATCAATTCTGACGGAACTGTGACAAAAACAGTTGTTAAAGACGGTAAAGATGGTCGCGATGGACGTGATGGCAAAGACGGCAAAGATGGTAAATGTGGATGCCAAGACAAACCAGTAACACCATCAAATGACAAACCAGTTCCTCCAACACCTAATGTGCCAGAAAGAGCAACGTTTGCAATGCCAGAGCCACCAGTTTACGAATTGCCAGAATTCAACGGTAGTGTGCCAGGAATGCCAGAAGTTCATGAATTGCCAGAATTAGATATTCCAACAGTACCAGCACAACCAACACCAGAAGTACCGGTTAAACCTGTGCCAGCGCAACCAACACCAAATGTACCGACACCAGAAGTGCCAGTACAACCAACTCCAGTTGTTCCAACACCAGAAGTATCGGTTAAACCAGTACCAGCGGTTCCAGAACAACCAGTAGTACCAACACCGGCTCAACCAGCAACTCCAGTAAATGCTAACCCAGTAGTATCAACTACAGTTAAAGAAAACCATGGGGACAAATTACCAGAAACTGGAAGCCAATCTGATTATATCTCTGTTCTTCTAGGTAGCGGTATTCTATTGAGCCTATATGTAGGTCGAAGAAAAGAAGATTAATCAGTCAAAAGCAGTCACTAATTTCTCGAAAGAAGATGATAAGTGATAGATCTCGAATGAAAGAATATTCTTAGAATGATTTTCCTATGATGGAAAAGACTGCTAAAAACCTTGAGTGGTAACGCTCAAGGTTTTTTGGGATGGCTGATGTTTGTCTGAAAATCTTGATTGAGTCTAAAAATGCCACCCTATGAGGTGGCTATAATTGATTTAGAATTCTTAAAATTCTCTATTTTTTACTGAATCGCTGCGACCAAGTCTTCCGCTTGTTTTTCGAGTGAGTTTAGAACTGTTTCTTCGAGAACCAATTTTCCGTCTGCCCAAGCAGAGTCGTTAACACGTGCAGCAGTGAAATCACCAACGACTTGTGTACGGATAAATGGCAAGAGGTCTTTGTAGATAGCGAAAAGTTGATCGTGACCTGCATTGGCTACAGATGATACGGTGACAAACTTGTCTTGAAGGGCAGAAGCGCCACGTGTATCAGACAAGTCAAGGGCGCGAGATAGCCAGTCAAGCAAGTTTTTCACTGTACCAGGGATAGAGAAGTTGTAGACTGGAGAGAAAATCCAGATGGCATCTGCAGCCAGAACTGCTTCACGAGCAGCCGCTACAGCTGGATGAGTTGGAACTTCCAAATCTTGGCTAAAGAGAGGAAGGGCTGAATAATCAAGGTAGCTAACTTCCGCTTTACCAGCAAGTGCTTTCTCAGCTTCGAGGGCCATTTGGTGGTTAAAAGAGCCTTGACGTAGTGATCCGACGATAAATAATACTTTTTTAGACATGATGTGTCTCCTTTTTCTTAAATTTCCGAGAATCCTCTCGTTGTTATAATGTATATTACAACAAAAGAAAAGGACTTGCAAGAAATCTGCTCAGAGTTTATTTTAAAATTATAAAATTGTAGAAACTTTAGTTACTTGCGACTGGAATGTATTTGATTTTAGATGAGTATTCCTATATTCTCTTGTAATATGATGACATAAGTGCTAAAATAAACAAGAAAACTCGCAATAGAAACCGCAGAACAGCTATTTTCCGGTATCATTTCATAAATCATTAAAGGAAAAATAATGGCATTGAAGAATGCTTCTAAAAGGGGTGGAGATTATGTAAGGCAAAGATTAACAAGTGACGGACAAAAGAAATAATAATACACTTGTTAAAGGAGAAAAGATGTTAATAAGAAATTATCGGAAAAATATTGGCCTGATGGCAGGAGTTGAGTTTTTTGCATTTCTAGGGATTACCAGTTTTTGGATTCTCTTTCTCAGTCAAAACGGCATGTCTCTTTGGCAGATTGGACTTCTGGAGAGTATTTTTCATACTACCAGTCTTCTCTGTGAAATTCCATCTGGTATGTTAGCTGATCGTTATTCCTATAAAACCAACCTTTATTTAAGTCGAATAGCAGGAATTATCTCTTCTATTCTCATGTTGGCTGGTCAGGGAAATTTTTGGATTTATGCACTAGCTATGGCGGTAAGTGCCTTGTCTTACAATTTTGATTCAGGAACAAGCGCAGCAATGGTCTATGACTCGGCTGTAGAGGCTGGACTAAAGGAGCGTTATCTATCCATTTCAAGCTTCCTATCAGGAGTAGCAGAAGGAACTCGGTCTTTGGGGACAGTGTTGGCGGGATTTTTTGTCCATGGCCAATTGCACCTGACCTACTATATCATGATTGCCACTTCTATCATAGTTCTTTTCCTGATTTGGATGCTGAAAGAACCTAGTGTCAAGCTAGAAAAAGCTAATAGTGTGACTATGAGACAGATTATTTGGACTGTTAAGGATGAGTTGAAGCGAAATCCCATGCTCTTCAACTGGATGATTTTGTCTCAGATTGTTGGTACACTCATGTGCATGTTTTATTTTTACTATCAAAATCAGTTACCAGATTTAAGTAGTTGGCAAATTTCAGCAGTTATGCTACTTGGAAGTCTCTTGAATATCCTTGCAGTCTATCTAGCGAGTAAGATTGGAAAGAACTATGCTGCCTTGAAGCTTTTCCCTATTCTCGTCCTGCTGACTGGAGTTACCTACCTGCTGTCCTACTTTGGAACACCTCTAATCTATATTTTGGTTTATTTGATTAGTAATGCTCTATATGCTCTTTTTCAGCCGATTTTTGACAATGATTTGCAAGAGCGACTTCCAAGTGAAGTAAGGGCAACCATGCTAAGTGTCTACTCTATGATGTTTAGCCTAAGTATGATTGTCTTCTTCCCACTGACAGGGTGGTTGATTGACAATTTAGGCTTTGTGCTAACATTTCTTTATCTAGGATTATTTTTAGTCTTGATTAGCCTTCTACTGGCTATCTTTTTAGGAAAAATGGCTAAAAGAATGGATGATAAAGTGATTCTATAAAGTAAAAGAACTTACGAAAACTTGAGTACCAAAGCTCAGGTTTTTTAATAGGTTGATTTTGGAGCTGTCTTTACTTTTCTTGCTCGGTTTTAATCAAGAAAAATCGGTTTACTTTGAAGGAAGAAATAATATAGGTTTGTTCTTGCATTCGCTTGTAATAAAGCCCAATAGATGGTAAAATAGACGAGTGAAAAAAAGACAAAAAAAAGCAAAAAATAATCTACTATGGCAGTATGGTCTGGGGATGACGATTTTGTTTGTGGCTATCAGTGCTTCCTTTCTGTACCTGGTTTCTCTTGGTATGAAACCCTATCAAACAGCTAAAAGTGAAGGAGAAAAATTAGCTCAGCAGTATGCAGGATTAGAGCAGGTTGATCAGGTTGATTTATATAATGGCTTGGAATCTTATTACAGCGTTCTTGGTCGTAATAAACAGCAAGAAGCACTTTCTGTCCTGATTGGTAAAGATGACCATAAGATTTACGTTTATCAGCTAAATCAGGGTATTTCACAAGAAAAAGCAGAAGCTCTTTCTAAGGAAAAAGGAGCTGGCGAGATTGACAAGATTACCTTTGGCCGTTATCAAGACAAGCCAATCTGGGAAGTCAAGTCAGGAGCTGATTTTTATCTAGTAGATTTTGAAACAGGAGCATTGGTCAATAAGGAGGGCCTATGAAACTATCCAACCGTGTTTTAGAAATGGAAGAAAGTGTAACCTTGGCTGCTGGAGCCCGTGCCAAAGCACTTAAGGCTGAGGGAAGAGATATTCTGTCTCTAACCTTGGGTGAGCCAGATTTCACTACTCCCAAAAATATCCAAGATGCCGCCATTGCATCGATTAAAGATGGGCGTGCTTCTTTTTATACAGTAACCTCAGGCCTGCCAGAGCTCAAGGCAGCAGTCAATACCTACTTTGAGCGCTTTTACGGCTATTCTGTAGAGCCAAATCAAGTGACAGTCGCTGCGGGAGCCAAATATTCTCTTTATACTTTCTTTATGGCCGTGGTCAATCCTGGCGATGAAGTGATCATCCCAACCCCATACTGGGTCAGCTATGGAGACCAGGTCAAGATGGCTGAAGGTGTGCCAGTCTTTGTTCCTGCTAAGGAAGACAATCATTTTAAGGTGACCGTAGAGCAGTTGGAAGCGGCTCGCACTGACAAGACCAAGGTTTTGGTGCTGAATTCACCATCTAACCCCACAGGTATGATTTACACCCGTGAGGAACTTTTGGCAATCGGAAACTGGGCTGTAGAAAATGATATTCTCATCCTAGCAGATGATATCTATGGTCGCTTGGTCTATAATGGCCATGAGTTTACACCGATTTCTAGCCTATCTGAAGCGATTCGCAAGCAAACAGTAGTCATCAATGGTGTATCTAAAACCTATGCTATGACTGGTTGGAGGATTGGCTATGCCGTCGGTGAAGCAGCCATTATCGCGGCCATGTCCAAGATTGCAGGTCAAACAACCTCTAATCCGTCAGCAGTAGCCCAGTATGCAACAGTTGAGGCCCTATCAGGTGAGCAAGATACTGTAGAAAGCATGCGTCAGGCTTTTGAAGAACGTCTCAATACCATTTATCCCCTTCTTGCGAAAGTGCCAGGATTTGAAGTGGTCAAACCGCAAGGAGCCTTCTATCTCTTCCCAAATGTCAAAAAGGCAATGGAGATGAAAGGCTATAGCGATGTAACAGCATTTACAACCGCTATCCTAGAAGAAGCCGAGGTAGCCTTGGTAACAGGAGCTGGATTTGGAGCGCCAGAAAATGTCCGCCTCAGCTATGCGACAGACTTAGACACGCTTAAAGAAGCAGTTAAACGCTTGAAAGCATTTATGGAAAAATAAAAGAAAAGGAAAAATAATGACAAAACGTGTAACGATTATCGATGTAAAAGACTATGTTGGTCAGGAAGTGACGATTGGCGCTTGGGTTGCCAATAAATCAGGAAAAGGGAAAATCGCCTTCTTGCAATTGCGTGATGGAACAGCCTTCTTCCAAGGTGTGGCCTTTAAACCAAACTTTGTCGAAAAATTTGGTGAAGAAGTAGGACTTGAGAAGTTTGATGTCATCAAACGCTTGAGCCAAGAAACGTCTGTTTATGTGACAGGTATTGTTAAAGAAGACGAACGTTCTAAGTTTGGCTATGAGTTGGACATTACAGACATCGAAGTAATCGGTGAATCTCAAGATTACCCAATCACTCCAAAAGAACACGGAACAGACTTTTTGATGGACAACCGTCACTTGTGGCTCCGTTCTCGTAAGCAAGTAGCGGTGATGCAAATTCGTAACGCTATCATCTATGCAACATATGAGTTCTTCGACAAGAATGGCTTCATGAAGTTTGATAGCCCAATTCTTTCAGGAAATGCAGCTGAAGATTCAACAGAACTCTTTGAGACAGATTACTTTGGAACGCCAGCCTACTTGAGCCAATCAGGTCAGCTTTATCTAGAAGCAGGGGCTATGGCTCTTAGTCGTGTCTTTGACTTTGGTCCAGTATTCCGTGCCGAAAAATCAAAAACACGCCGTCACTTGACTGAGTTCTGGATGATGGATGCAGAGTACTCATACTTGACACACGATGAATCACTTGACTTGCAAGAAGCTTATGTAAAAGCTCTTCTTCAAGGTGTTCTTGACCGTGCACCTCAAGCCTTGGAAACTTTGGAACGTGATACAGAACTCTTGAAACGCTACATTGCAGAGCCATTCAAACGTATTACTTACGATCAAGCTATTGACCTCTTGCAAGAGCATGAGAATGATGAAGATGCTGACTACGAGCACCTTGAGCATGGCGATGACTTTGGTTCACCACACGAAACATGGATTTCAAACCACTTTGGTGTGCCAACTTTTGTTATGAACTATCCAGCAGCCATCAAGGCCTTCTATATGAAACCAGTTCCTGGAAATCCAGAGCGCGTGCTTTGTGCAGACTTACTTGCTCCAGAAGGTTACGGAGAAATCATCGGTGGTTCTATGCGTGAGGAAGACTACGATGCCCTTGTCGCTAAGATGGATGAACTTGGTATGGACCGTACAGAGTACGAATTCTATCTTGACCTTCGTAAATACGGTACTGTACCACACGGTGGATTTGGTATCGGTATCGAACGTATGGTAACCTTCGCAGCAGGAACAAAACACATCCGTGAAGCTATTCCATTCCCACGTATGTTGCACCGTATCAAACCATAAGAACAGGAAAACGCCCATGTGGCGTTTTTTCGAATTCCAGAGTTTTTACTTGCGTAAAAAATTGTTTTCTAGTATAATAGTTTATTGTGAGCGAACCTCACTTACCCCTTGCAAAGTCTTGGGGTCATTAGACCAAAAGGAGGAACATATCAATGGCTAAATACGAAATTCTTTATATCATTCGTCCAAACATTGAAGAAGAAGCTAAAAACGCTTTGGTAGCACGTTTTGACTCTATTTTGACTGACAACGGTGCAACTGTTGTTGAATCAAAAACTTGGGAAAAACGTCGTCTTGCATACGAAATCCAAGATTTCCGTGAAGGACTTTACCACATCGTTAACGTTGAAGCAAACGACGATGCTGCTCTTAAAGAGTTTGACCGTCTTTCAAAAATCAACGCTGACATTCTTCGTCACATGATCGTCAAAACTGACGCGTAAGAAGGTAAACTATGATTAACAATGTTGTACTTGTAGGGCGTATGACACGTGACGCTGAGTTACGTTATACCCCATCAAATGTAGCAGTTGCGACTTTTACTCTTGCAGTAAACCGTACATTTAAGAGTCAAAATGGTGAACGTGAGGCTGATTTTATCAATGTCGTTATGTGGCGCCAACAAGCTGAAAACCTTGCTAACTGGGCTAAAAAAGGCTCACTTATCGGGGTGACAGGTCGTATCCAGACTCGTAGTTACGATAACCAGCAAGGACAACGTGTCTACGTGACGGAGGTCGTGGCTGAGAATTTCCAAATGTTGGAAAGCCGTAGTGTGCGTGAAGGTCATACAGGTGGAGCTTACTCTGCACCAAGTTCAAGCTATTCAGCGCCTACAAATTCAGTACCAGACTTTTCACGTGATGAAAATCCATTTGGAGCAACAAATCCATTGGATATTTCAGATGATGATTTACCATTCTAATGGACAACTAAAATTATAAAGGAGAAAAAACATGGCTCAACAACGTCGTGGCGGATTCAAACGCCGTAAAAAAGTTGATTACATCGCAGCAAACAAAATTGAATATGTTGATTACAAAGATACTGAGCTTCTTAGCCGTTTCGTTTCAGAACGTGGGAAAATCCTTCCTCGTCGTGTAACAGGAACTTCAGCTAAAAACCAACGTAAAGTAACAACAGCTATCAAACGCGCTCGCGTAATGGCTTTGATGCCTTTCGTAAACGAAGATTAAAGAAAAGACCCTGACGGGTCTTTTTTTCACGAGCCTTGAAATGAGAGAGTGAGTTGAGGTCCGGGTGGACCTCTTTTTCATGAGCTTGAAAACAAGAAAGCGAATTAAGACCCTGACGGGTCTTTTTTTCACGAGCCTTGAAATGAGAGAGTGAGTTGAGGTCCGGGTGGACCTCTTTTTCGTGAGTTTGAAAACAAGAGAACACATTAAGAGCATGATGGAGCTTTTTCATAAACATGTTTCTTTTCTCATAAAAGGACTTATACTCAATGAAAATCAAAGAGCAAACTAGGAAACTAGCCGCAGGCTGTACTTGAGTACGGTAAGGCGACGTTGACGTGGTTTGAATTTGATTTTCGAAGAGGCTAAATTCCCAAACGAAGTTCCGCTGTTAGTAGAAGTGGAAGTTAGTCTGATAAAAATCCTAAAAACCAGTGGAATTCCGTGTCAGG
>NZ_PNGD01000018.1:0-53814 GCF_002871495.1 Streptococcus sp. UMB0029 | reverse complement strand
GGTTCATCCTCTTTTTCAGACTGTCTTTAAAACCTTTTTCAAGGACAAAGAGAAAATCGTCAACGCCCTTCAATTCCCCTATTCAAACGCTAAACTGGAAGCAACCAATAATCTTATCAAACTTATCAAACGAAATGCCTTTGGTTTTCGGAACTTCGAAAACTTCAAAAAACGAATTTTTATCGCTCTGAACATCAAAAAAGAAAGGACGAAATGTGTCCTTTCTAGATCTTAGCTTTTCTTCAACCCACCACAGTTGACAAAGAGCCGATTTTCATTGAGTATTAATTCAGATTTTGCCCCCTATATACAAAAAAAGCCTGTCACACAAGCTCAAATGCTTGATATGATAGGCTTTTTAAAGGCTGATTATTTAACAGCGTCTTTAAGAGCTTTACCAGCTTTGAAGGCTGGAACTTTAGAAGCTGCAATTGTGATTTCTTTACCAGTTTGTGGGTTGCGACCTTTACGAGCAGCACGTTCACGAACTTCAAAGTTACCAAAACCGATCAATTGAACTTTTTCACCAGCTGCAAGGTAGTCAGCTACTGCTGCGAATACAGCTTCAACTGCTGCTGCTGAGTCTTTCTTAGTCAATTCTGTAGCTTCTGCTACTTTAGCGATCAAATCTTGTTTGTTTGCCATGTTAATGATTCCTCCAATTTAATTTCTAATTAACAACTATAATCATATCCTAAAATCCCTTTTAGGTCAAGTTAAAAACGCTATTTATTCGCATTTTCTTTATTTTTTTAGGAGTGGTAACGTACCAAAATAGCCCAAGCGTTTTCACCCGTGTGAGTTTGAATAATAGAACCTGTTTCCAATACTGAAATTGGCTTTTCAACATACGGCTGCAAATTGTCTTTCATCTCTTTTGCCCAATCAGAACTACCAGAATATGAAATTCCAATCTCTGCTACAGAACGTTCAGAGAGTGATGTTATCAACTCATCCAACCATTTTTTAAAAGTTTTAGCGCCACGCCCTTTAACCATTGGTTGCAATTCATGGTCCTTCATCTGCATGACAACACGGATATTGAGAAGTGAGCTCAACAATCCAGTTACACGACCAATTCGTCCACCTTTTACTAGATTTTCTAAAGTAGAAACGCCAATATAGAGCTCCGTATGGTTTTTTACTTCTTCTACATGAGATAAAATTTCCTCCATATCTTTGCCTTCTTGTGCTAATTTAGCAGCTTCGACAACTTGGAATTTCAAGGCTTGGTCAGTGAAGGAACTGTCAATAACTATTACATCAGCAGTAGATAAACTAGCACCTTGGCGCGCTGCTTCTACAGTACCTGAAAGGGCATGGGACATATGAATAGCAAGAATCTGACTGCCATCCTTGCACAAGTCTTCAAAAACTTCAGCGAAAACACCTACAGGTGGTTGACTTGTTTTCGGAAGGTTCTTACTTTCTTGCATCAACCGAAGAAATTTACCTTCTTCTTTCAAATCAGCATCCGAATAAACAACATTATCAATCATTACAGATAGTGGAACGACCGTAATATCTAATTGCTTTACTAATTCTGGCTCAATAGTAACAGATGAATCAGTTACAATCTTAATTTTTGTCATAGTATCAATCTTTCTATTTTAGGATTCAGATTGGTTTTCTTACTTTTAATTATATCAAAAAAAGATTAAAAATTCTAATGGAGTCAATCAAATTTTCCTTAAAAATTTGATATAATCAACTTATAAGAAAAGAGGTGTCCTATGATTAAAAAAATCTATCCCGTTTTAACCATTTTACTAGGTGCTGGCATTTATGCTTTTGGTCTAACCTATTTTGTAGTTCCCCATCATCTCTTCGAAGGAGGGGCTACAGGCATTACTCTTATTACCTTTTATCTTTTTGAAATTCCTGTTTCCCTCATGAATCTGCTGATTAATATTCCTCTATTCATCCTAGCTTGGAAAATATTTGGAGCAAAATCTCTCTATTCTAGTTTGCTCGGAACCTTGGCTTTATCTGCATGGCTAGCTTTTTTTGAGCGTATTCCCCTTCATATTGATCTTCAAGGTGATTTACTAATTACTGCCCTTATATCTGGAATTCTATTAGGAATTGGTCTTGGAATTATCTTTAACGCTGGAGGTACAACGGGTGGAACTGATATTCTAGCTCGTATCCTCAACAAATACACTCATTTGTCCATAGGGAAACTGCTTTTTATCTTAGACTTTTGTATTCTCATGCTCATTCTCCTTATTTTTAAAGATTTGAGATTGGTTACTTACACTCTGCTCTTTACTTTCATTGTATCCCGAGTGATTGATTTGATTGGAGAAGGAGGATACGCAGGTAAAGGATTTATGATTATTACCAAACGTCCTGACCAACTTGCTAAGGCTATTAATGATGACCTAGGAAGAGGTGTTACTTTTATCTCAGGGCAAGGTTACTATAGTCAAAAAGATTTGAAAATCATCTACTGTATTGTCGGAAGAAATGAAATTGTTAAAATGAAAGAAATGATTCATCGAATCGATCCTCAAGCCTTTATAACTATTACAGAAGCCCACGAAATCCTTGGAGAAGGATTCACCTTTGAAAAAGAATAAAAAGAGGTAATGTACTGAACTCAAAAGTTAGACTAAATCATCTATCTTTTGGGTTGCAGACAACCTCTTTTTGTTTATTTAAGCACTTAAAACCAATTCCGAGCGACTTCTTCATCAGCCTTTAACTGATCCACTAATTGATCAACAGAATCAAATTTTGTCATATCGCGAATGCGATCAAGCCAATAAACCATGACGGTCTCGCCATAAATATCTTGATTAAAATCAAAAATGTTGACTTCAAAACGTGCTTCTTCTCCATCAAAGGTCTCATTTTTCCCGACACTAGCCATAGCACGATACTTCTGCCTTTGAATCTCAACATCAACGACATAAACACCATCTGCTGGCATATAAGTACGGTCTAAAAGCACCAAATTAGCTGTTGGATAACCAATCGTACGACCACGAGCATTGCCATGGACCACCATACCTCTTGATGGAAGCGGTGCCCCCAAAAGTTCTCCTGCTTCTTTCACATTTCCATCTAAAATAGCTTGACGGATACGTGTTGAACTAATCTTTCCTTTCTCATCTTCTACAGGTGGAACGATAATGACTTCTCCATCAAAGTAATCCTTTAAGTCTTCTGCCGTTTTTTGGTCAGAACCAAATGTATAATCAAAACCTGCAACAATAATTTTGGCATTCATAGCCTTGATATAAGTTGCAAAAAATTCTTCTGCCGTAAGACTAGCAAATTGACTACTAAAATCAAGGAGATATAATTCTTCTACACCTTCGCGCTTTAATTTCCTCTCACGTTCAGCAGGGTTCAAAATATGTAAAAATAGGTCAGGATGATAAGGCTCTAAAGCAATCTTTGGAGATTCATTAAAGGTCATAACGACGATAGGCAATAAATCCTTTCTCGCAGCCTTATTGGCAACACGAAATAATTCTTGATGCCCCTTGTGTATACCATCAAAATAGCCGAGAACAACGACTGAATCAGATGGTGTGCCAATATCTTTTTGGTTTTTTATAGGAATAGTAATAATCATAAAATAATTATATCATAGTGATAGCTATTTCTGAACCAGAAAATCTGAAATGCTATTTTTTTAACCTGAAGTGTATCATTTTATAAGAATTTTATTTTTGATACTCTTCGAAAATCTCTTCAAACCACGTCAGCGTCTCCTTACCGTACTCAAGTACAGCTTGCGGCTAGCTTCCTAGTTTGCTCTTTGATTTTCATTGAGTATGAAATCATAATAAAGAACAAGAGATTGAGATAAGAATCTTAAAATCAGAAAAACACATCATATCAGCTAGTTAAAACTTGATACAATGCGTTTTATTATAAAAAGATCTACTGGATTTTTTATCAAAATAAACTTCCAGTAGTCTTTTCACTTTTTATTAATAAGTTCCTTCTTCACCTTGGCTAGTCAAGATAACAGGTCCATCTTTCGTAATGACAAATTGGTGTTCATACTGACATGACAATCCACCATCAATGGTCTTATGCGCCCAACCAGTCTTCATATCTGTATCGATTTCCCAGTCACCTGTATTGATCATTGGTTCAATAGTCAAGACCATTCCTTCACGAAGACGGAGTCCTCGACCTGCAATACCATAGTTAGGAACCATTGGTTCTTCGTGCATGGTTGGGCCAACACCATGACCAACCAAATCACGCACTACACCGTAACCACGACTTTCAGCGTATTCTTGAATGGCTGCACCGATATCACCAATACGGTTTCCAACAACAGCTTGCTCGATTCCCTTGTACATAGCTTCTTTGGTTACATCCATCAAATTTTTTACTTCTTCGGACGGTGTACCAACAGCATAAGCCCAACAAGAGTCTGCTAGACCACCAGAGTAGCTCTGAGTGTATTTTTTCATTTGCTCCACATTGTTGAAGTTTAATTTTGAGACATTCAGGTCAGATTTAGCAATAGGACCTCCCAAAACCATATCAACTTTGAGCAAATCACCATCTTTCAAGATATAATGACGAGGGAAAGCATGAGCTACTTCATCATTAAGAGAGCAGCAAGTAGCATAAGGATAGTCCATCATTGCACCGTCAACCCCAATTTGAAGCGGAAGGAAATTTTCTTCCTTACAACGACGGCGAACATACTCTTCTACTTCCCACATATCTAGGCCAGGCTTAATCAAATCACGTAAGCCGATATGAATACTTGCTAGAAAATCACCGGCCTTATCCATAGCTTCGATTTCACGAGCTGATTTTAATGTTATCATTTTTTCTCCTAGTTTCTAATTAATTTTAACAGTCACATTTGCTTTTGAAACAATCTGATGACCATGATAAATATCATAATCAATAATAGCTGATCGTCTAGTATGGTGGATAATGCGTGCTTGAATGCGCAATATATCATCTATCTGGACAGCCTGCAAAAAGTAGATCAGCATTTGTTCGATGATGAGATTGCGACCACTATTCACAACTAAATCTTGGGTCATATGAGTCAGTATCTCTGCCAATACACCGTTAGCTAAAACACCGTTTTTCTCAAGCATAAAGGGTTCCACTGTAATCACTACTTCATCATGGTGATAAGAAAGTTTTTGTCCAATCTGCTCAGAAAAAGTCGGTAGAGCAGAAACTTGGGAACGGCTCATCTTCTCCATGACATCTCGTCTGGTTACAACCCCAAGCAAGGTTTGATTATTTCGAACAACCGGTACCATTTCAAAGTCTTCAGCAATCATCCGTTGACTGACATTAGCAATATTTGTCGATAATCCAACCAAAAATAGACTACGAGACATGACCTTATCAATTGTAGTACTTGGTGATTTATCGCCCGCATCTCTCATAGTTACAACTCCAACGACAACCTGATGTTGGTTAATAACTGGAAAACGACTACTTCGATTCTTACGTACTAAGTCCAAATAATCTTTGACTGTGTCAGTCTCTCTCAGAAAACCATATTCATGACTTGGACGATAAAGCTTCTCAACTGTCAAAATATCTGTTTTGATTTGAACATTTGACAAGGCTTTATTGATCATGGTCGCAACAGTGAAAGTATCATGCTTGCTTCTCAGAACAGGAATCCCTTTTTGATTGGCCAGTTTTAGCACATCATCATGGACCTGAAATCCCCCTGTAACTAGAACTGCATTTTCATTTTCCAAGGCTAGCAACTGAATACGGGTTCGGTCTCCAACAATCAAGAGTCCCCCATCATGAAGATAAGATAAGATATTTTGCTCAGTCATGGCACCGATTGAGAACTTACTGAATTCTCTCTCTAAACCTTCTTGTCCAGCTAACACCTCAGAAGAAGTTACTTCTGCAATTTCTGCATATGTTAATCTTTCGATAGCAACTTTCTTCGATTTAACGCGAATTGTTCCACTACGGGGACGCGTCTCCACAATTCCACGGTTTTCAGCTTCCTTGATGGCCCGATAAGCAGTTCCATCACTGACTCCCAGATGATTAGAAATACTACGAACACTGACCCTTTTACCTACTGGTAATTCCTCCAAATAACTTAGAATTTCCTGATGCTTACTCATTGAATTCTCCTTTTACATACCGAAATTCAAGATAATCCCGCATTTTTCTTGTGTAACGATCACTTCCCTTAAACTGACGAAACAAACTAAATCCAGACTTGAGAGCAACCTTTTGGCTAGCTTCATTTTCAAGATGGGTTATAATGGATAATTGTTTTAAGTCAAATTCTTCAAAAGAAAGTTGGCAAAGTTTTTTTACAACTTCTGTCATAAAACCTTGACACCAAGCGTCTTTCCTCAAAAAATAGCCAAGCTCTGCTTCTTTTTTGATTTCATCTAACTTCTCAAATTTAATAGAACCAATCATTTGTTGATTTTTCTGGTCACAAATTGCCCACACTCCCAAAGGGGACTTCATAAAGTAATTAGCCAGTGCATACTGGCTTTCTTCTAGACTTGCCTGCGTTGGAAAAATAAATTGAAGATTTTCTGGATTCGAAGCTATCTCATAAAAATCCTGACTATCACTAAAAAAGAAAGGACGCAAATACAAGCGATCCGTTTCAAAAAAAGAAAACATTGCTAATTTGGTCCAAATATTCATAAACACCTCTACGGTTTAATCCTCAACAAGTGTAATATCCGCTCCTAGATTACGTAATTTTTCGATGATATCAGAATAACCACGTAAGATAAATTCGATATTGGTAATTTCAGTTTGTCCCTCAGCCATCAAACCAGCAATAACTAAAGCTGCACCAGCTCTTAAGTCCGTCGCTTTAACACTTGCCCCACTCAAAGCACGACCACCTGTATATAAAATATGGCCATTTGTTGTTGATATATCTGCGTCCATCTTAGCTAATTCAAAAACATGGTTTACACGTTTTTCATAAATCGTATCAACAATTGTACCACGACCATTAGCTGTTAGTAAAAGAGGGGTAATCGGTTGTTGCAAATCGGTAGCAAAACCTGGGTAAGGAGCTGTCTTAATATTGATTGCTTTCAAATTAGACTGTTCTTCGACAAAAATACTATCCTCGGATATAGTCATTCGAACTCCCATTTCCTCTAACTTAGCAATGAATCCTTCTAGGTGTTCGTAAAGAACATTATTTATACGAATCCCCTTACCCACTGCAGCAGCTAAGGAAATATATGTTCCCGCTTCAATACGGTCTGGAATTACCTGATGATGTGTTCCATGCAAGCTTTCAACTCCATCAATAATGATAATATTGGTTCCAGCACCACGGATATGGGCACCCATATTATTCAAGAGGGTAGCAACATCAATAATCTCAGGTTCACGGGCTGCATTTTCAATAATGGTACGCCCATTTGCTTTAACCGCAGCAATCATCGTATTAATCGTCGCACCGACACTAACCGTATCCATGTAGATACTTGCGCCGTGAAGTCCTGTATCTTTGGCAGATAACTTCATGTTATCTCCCTCGTAGCTAACAGTTGCACCCATAGCTTCAAAAGCCTTAAGGTGTAAATCAATAGGACGTGGTCCCAAATCACATCCTCCAGGTAAACCAACAGTGGCTTCACCAAAGCGACCTAAAAGACTTCCATAAAAATAATAAGATGCACGAAGACTATTGATTTTCCCATAAGGCATTGGAATATTTTGAACACCTCTTGGATCAATCTCTAACACATCGTCATAACGCTTAACTGTAGCACCCATTAACTCCATGATTTCGACAAGACTAGTAACATCAGAGATATCTGGTACACAATCCAAAGTCACAATATCGTCTGCCAAAATAATAGCCGGAATCAAAGCTACTACACTATTTTTTGCGCCACTAATGGTAATCTCACCTTGCAGGGGTAAACCACCATTGATAACAATTTTTCTCATTTTTAATTTTTAATACTCTTTCAAAATTTCTAAAAAGGTCCTACGTTAAAGTATATCATAAATTCACCCTTTTTTCCATCATTTTCAATTATATTAGCTGAATCGTATTTGTTGGTAACTGAGCTTTCTTAAAAAGTTATGTCCCTTTTTTGCTTTTTTGCCCCCTGAACAGAAAAAAGCCCTTCGGATAAAATCCGAGGGGCTAGAAACGTTGTTAAATCAACGGCCGAACTTTTAAATTTTAAGGTTCGGGATAAAATAGTTCACTGAACTATTTTATTTTTTCAAGTTGTAGAATGATTTCAATCCACGGTATTCTGCTACTTCACCAAGTTGGTCTTCGATGCGAAGCAATTGGTTGTATTTAGCGATACGGTCTGTACGTGAAAGTGAACCAGTCTTGATTTGTCCTGCGTTAGTTGCAACTGCGATGTCAGCGATTGTTGAATCTTCAGTTTCACCTGAACGGTGTGATACAACGGCAGTGTAACCAGCTTCTTTAGCCATTTCGATAGCTTCGAAAGTTTCAGTAAGAGTACCGATTTGGTTAACTTTGATAAGGATTGAGTTAGCAGCACCTTCTTGGATACCACGGGCAAGATAATCAGTGTTTGTTACGAAGAAGTCGTCACCAACAAGTTGTACTTTCTTACCAAGACGTTCAGTAAGAGCTTTCCAACCATCCCAGTCGTTTTCATCCATACCATCTTCAATAGTGATGATTGGGTATTTGTTAACCAATTCTTCAAGGTAGTCGATTTGTTCTGCAGATGTACGAACAGCAGCGCCTTCACCTTCAAATTTAGTGTAGTCGTAAACTTTACGTTCTTTATCGTAGAATTCTGATGAAGCACAGTCAAATCCGATAAATACGTCTTTACCTGGAACATATCCAGCAGCTTCAATCGCAGCAAGGATAGTTTCAACACCGTCTTCAGTTCCTTCGAAACGAGGAGCGAATCCACCTTCGTCACCTACGGCAGTTTCCAAACCACGTGATTTAAGGATTTTCTTAAGAGCGTGGAAGATTTCAGCACCGTAACGAAGAGCTTCTTTGAATGTTGGCGCACCAACTGGCAAAATCATGAACTCTTGGAAAGCGATTGGAGCGTCAGAGTGAGAACCACCATTGATGATGTTCATCATTGGAGTTGGAAGAACTTTAGTGTTGAATCCACCAAGATAGCTGTAAAGTGGGATTTCAAGGTAGTCAGCAGCAGCACGAGCTACAGCAATAGACACACCAAGGATTGCGTTAGCACCCAATTTACCTTTGTTAGGAGTACCGTCAAGAGCGATCATAGCACGGTCGATAGCTTGTTGATCACGTACATCGTAGCCGATGATAGCTTCAGCAATGATGTTGTTTACGTTGTCAACAGCTTTTTGTGTACCAAGACCACCGTAACGAGATTTGTCACCGTCGCGAAGTTCAACTGCTTCGTGTTCACCAGTAGAAGCTCCTGATGGAACCATACCACGTCCGAAAGCACCTGATTCAGTGTAAACTTCTACTTCAAGTGTTGGGTTACCGCGTGAGTCTAGGACTTCGCGAGCGTAAACATCAGTAATAATTGACATTTTTTACTCTCCTTATGAGTTAAATTTTTTACACCTCTATAATACCTTAAAACCCCTCCTTTTTCAAGAAAAAACGTTATCTTTGTGCAAATTTTCCTTAACTTTATAAAGTAATCGCTTTCTTTTGTCTGTTTTATTCTAACTTTTATGATATACTGTTTTCATGACAGATTTATCAAAACAATTACTTGAAAAAGCTCATGGGGGGCCAAAATTAAATCCAGATGAGCAAAGACGCTATCTTGGTACTTTTGAGGAAAGAGTTCTTGGATATGCAGATATTGATACGGCAAATAGCCCTCAGCTAGAAAAAGGCTTTTTATCTATTTTAGAAAACCTTCAAGAAAAGGCTGAGCCTTTATTTGTGAAGATTTCACCAACTATCGAATTTGACAAACAAGTTTTCTACTTAAAAGAAGCGAAAGAAACCAATAGTCAAGCCACCATAGTGTCTGAAGAACATACTTCTTCTCCTTTCGGCCTGGTTATTCATAGCAATGCACCAGTGCAAGTAGAAGAAAAGGATCTTCGACTTGCTTTTCCAAATCTTTGGGAAGTTAAAAAGGAAGAACCAGCCAAAACATCCATCTGGAAGAAATGGTTTGGCTAAATCTTACTCAGACTTAATAAACGCCCAATATTGGCAGCCGTGTGCTCCAGATAGACACTGGCATTTTTCAAACTATCTTCTAGAGGTTCACTTTTCTCCAAAATAGAAAAGGCAGCTTGGATATTTTCAAATGGTAGGGAAGGTAAATCTTCAGCGAGACTACCGCAAATAGCAATAACAGGAACTCCGACAGGGGTTCTTTTTGCAACACCTATAGGCGCTTTACCAGCTAAACTTTGACGATCTAGCCTTCCTTCTCCAACAATAACCAAGTCAGCATCAGAAATTTTCTTATCAAAGTCAATCAAGTCTAGGCAGGTATCAATTCCAGACACGATATCTGCCTGGGCAAAGGCACACAAACCGCCCGCAATGCCTCCACCAGCTCCTGCTCCTTTAAGTTCCAATGTTGCAGGTGAGACTTTTTCATAAAAATATTGGATTGCATGATCTACGACTGCAAACATAGTAGGATGTAAACCTTTTTGTTTGCCAAAAGTGTAGGTCGCACCTTCATATCCACATAAGGGACTCACGACGTCTGCTAGAATACGAATGTGAACATCTTCAGGAATTTCATAGTGATTTTCTGTTGAAACAGAAGCTAAGTTCAATAAGGATTGACCACAAGAGGGCAAGACATTTCCATTCTTATTCATAAAATTGATAACCCAAACCAGCAGCAATCCCCAGTCCTCCATCATTACTGGCCGTACCACCAACGCCAATATAGATATCTTTAATCCCTTGATCGATGAGGTGGCGAATCAATTCTCCGATACCACAAGTTTGGATTTGCAGTGGATTTCGTTTCTCTAGCGGAATTTTCCCAAGGCCAACTAAATCAGCAACTTCGAATAATGCCTGTTGTCCTTTTTGAAAATAAGGCATGGTTGTCCTTTGTCCAAAAGGTCCTGTCACTTGGATCCATTTTTCTTCTAGGTCAAGAGAATGTCGGATAGCATCTACAGTGCCTTCTCCACCATCACCAACAGGGCAGAGGAGACAGTCTACATCTGCTATAGATTGTTGGAATCCTCTCTTAATAGCTTCAGCTACTTTCTGTGCGGTCAAGCTTTCCTTAAACGAATCCGGTGCAATTACAATCTTCATATTTTCCCTCATTCTAAAAAGTCAATCAAAGGAAATACTTCTAAAAAATCCCTCTTGTCAACATGATTCGGTATTTCTTTTTTGAGCACTTCTTTGGCACAAAAAGCAATTCCCAGTCCTGCTGATTTCAACATTAATAAGTCATTAGCCCCATCACCGATTGCAACTGTTCTTTCTTTGGGGAGTTTGAATTCCTTTCTCCATTTTTCCAGAGTTGCTTGTTTGACTTCAGGGCTTATAATTGCTCCAACTAATTTTCCTGTTAAAAAACCTTCTTTGACTTCAAGTTGGTTGGCAGAGAAATAGGCAATGTCGAGGGATTTTGCTAATCTCGCAACTATTGGTGAAAATCCACCAGACACCAGACCAACTAGGATGTCGTTCTTTTGGAGAATAGAGATAAATTTCTGGGCATTTGGCGTTAGATGAATAGTGTTGAAGACTTTATCAAAAACCGAAATAGGAAGACCTTCCAACAAGGAAACTCTTTTTCTTAAACTGCTTTCAAAGTCTAACTCTCCTCGCATTGCCCGACTTGTAATCTGTGAAATTTCCGCCTCACGACCTGCCTCTCTTCCCAACAAATCAATCACTTCTTCTAGGATTAAGGTTCCATCAACATCCATGACACACAAGCCTTTTACTTGAGACATCACTCCTCCTCTCTAAATAGCCTAAAAATCGTATGAAGTCATCATACGATTTTATCTATTAGTTAACTAAGCTTTGGTACAAGTCAAGGTATGACTTGCAGGCTGTATC
Source organism: Streptococcus sp. UMB0029 (assembly GCF_002871495.1). GTDB lineage: Bacteria > Bacillota > Bacilli > Lactobacillales > Streptococcaceae > Streptococcus. The sequence goes on along the minus strand of NZ_PNGD01000018.1, from coordinate 41,828 downwards.
CCATGAGAAATCACACTCCATAGCTTGTTTTTGTAGATTTTTCCAAACATCAGGATGGTTTCGATACAAATCCAATGCTGTTTGGAAAGTCCAATTTAACCAATAAGGAGATAGATTGTCAAAGCTAAAACCAGTACCGCTTCCTTCGATTGGATTGAAAGAGCGAACGGTATCTCGCAAGCCTCCAACTTCATGGACCAACGGCAAGGTTCCGTAACGCATAGCCATCATTTGAGACAAGCCACACGGTTCAAAACGACTTGGCATTAGGAAGAGGTCACAAGCAGCGTAGATTTCTTGAGCTAGTTTGACATCAAAAGTGATATTTGCTGATAGCTTGTCTGGATAGATTTGAGCAAACCATGAGAAAGCTCCTTCAAAGGCTGGATCTCCAGTTCCCAAAAGAACAATCTGGACATCTTCTTGCAAGATATGGTGCAGACTTTCCACCACCACATCAAAACCTTTTTGACGTGTCAAACGAGAAACAATTCCCACCAGTGGAACGTCAGCTCTAACTGGCAAGCCAACTCTCTCTTGCAATTTTGCCTTGTTCTGAGCTTTACCAGACAAATCTTCCTGATTGAAATGATAGTCTAAAAGAGCATCCGTCTGAGGATTATAAAGATCAGCATCAATCCCGTTCACGATACCAGAGACCTTGCCAGATTCCATTCGAAGAATTTGATCCAAGTTACATCCGAACTGACTGGTCATAATTTCATGAGCATAACTAGGTGAAACGGTTGAAACACGGTCCGCATAGAGAATACCAGCCTTCATCCAGTTCAGACAGTTGTTCCAGCGAAGGGTGCCATCAGCGTAACGTTCAAAGCCAACTCCAAACAAATCCCATAACATTCCCTCTGAAAATTGTCCTTGGAATTCCAAATTATGAATGGTTAAAACAGTTTTAATTCCTTGATAAGCTTGAATCCAACGGTATTTTTCCTTTAACAAGAATGGTATCATGGCTGTATGGTAATCATGAACATGGAGAAGGTCGGGGATAAAGTCAATTCTTTCCATAGCCTCAATGGCAGCCAGTTGGAAAAAGGCAAAGCGTTCTCCGTCGTCAAAATCACCGTAAACATGGCCACGGAAGAAATAATATTGGTTGTCAATAAAGTAGAAGGTCACACCATTTAGCACTGTTTTCTTAATTCCACAGTACTGTCTGCGCCAACCAACATTCACCTCAAAATGAAGAACATCTTCAATCTGATTTCCAAACTTAGCTTCTACCATGTCATAGTAGGGTAAAATCACTGCCACTTCATGTCCCGCTTTTACTAGTGATTTGGGAAGAGCGCCAATGACGTCTCCCAAACCACCTGTTTTTGAAAAGGGGGCACCCTCTGCTGCTACAAATAAAATTTTCATGAATGAATATCCTCTGTTACTTTAGCACCTTTCTTAACGACAACTGGATGTTCTGCAGTGCCTCGAATCACAACACCATCCGCAACTTCAACACCCTTATCCAAGATAGCGTATTCTACCTGAGCTCCTTCTCCAATAACAACACGAGGGAAAAGTAAGCTATCTTTAACCAAGCTATCCTTATGTACATGAATATTACGTGATAGAACGGAATTAGCTACTTGACCTTCAATGATACTACCAGAGGCAAACTGAGAAGTACTTACCTTAGATGTGTTAGCATAGTAAGTTGGTTCTTCATTCTTAACCTTTGTATAAATTTTTTGGTTTGGAGTAAAGAGAGAGTAGAATTTTTGAGATTCAAGCATATCTTTATTAGCTTGGTAATAAGACTCTACAGAGTGAATATTTGCAAGGTAGCCTGTGTACTCGTAGGCAAAAGCCCCTTCTTTGGCAGCTAAATCCCGTAAAACATAGCGCAATTTCTCTGGATGTTCTTTCTTAGCTTCTTCTTCTAAGCGTTCAATCAACCAAGGTGTATCGACGACAAAGATATCCGTGGACATATTATAAACTTCATCTGTTGATTTACTATCAAATAGTTTATGAGAACGAACATGGTCTGTTTCATCCACTTCCAAGATTGCATTTACTTCTGAAATATCTTTCTTAGGAAGTTTCTTATAAACAACTGTAATAGGCCCCTTCGTTGTGTTATGAAGGTGGAACACTTGGTTCAAATCAATATTAATCAAAACATCACAGTTGAGTGATACTGTTTGGTTTGACCCAGAGCGTTTTAAATAGGTGAGCAGCTGTTGGTAATATTCTTTTCCTACTGTGCTACTCTCAACGCGTGTATTATAAATTCCTAGATAATAGTGACTAAGAAGAGTGGACAAGCCCCACTCACGCCCTGAACGGATATGGTCAAAAACAGAACTAATATTATCCTGCTGAAAAATACCAAAAACACTGCGAACACCAGCATTGGCAAGACTTGAGAGCGGGAAGTCAATCAAACGATATTTACCGCCAAATGGCAAACTAGCTACTGGACGGTGGTCTGTCAATGTTGACATATCATGAAAACCAACTGTGTTTCCTAAAATGGCAGAATATTTATCAATCTTCATCTGTTGCTACCCCCACTACTTCATTATATCCTACAACTTGTACTTCTTCTGTTCCATCAATTTCGACACCATCAGAAATAACTGCACCTTCACCAATAATGGCACGTTTGATTTTAGCTCCATGTCCAATGATGGCTCCACTCATGATAACTGAATCAACAACTTCTGCACCTTCACGAACTTGCGCACCTGTTGAAAGAATAGAGTGTTTAACAGTTCCATCTACAAAACAGCCATCAACAACCAAGGAATCTTCCACATGAGCATTTGCCCCAAGGAAGTTTGGTGGTGAAATTAAGTTTCTTGAGTAAATCTTCCATTGACGGTTACGGCTGTCCAAGGCATTCTCTGGAGAAATGTACTCCATGTTCGCTTCCCAAAGCGACTCAATCGTACCGACGTCTTTCCAGTAACCATTAAATTCGTAAGCATAGACACTTTCACCTGACTCAAGGTAATTTGGAATGACATTTTTACCAAAGTCTGACATATCGACATTACTCTTTTCAGCAGCAACAAGCATATTGCGGAGACGTTGCCAATCAAAAATGTAAATCCCCATAGAAGCCTTTGTAGATTTAGGTTGAGCTGGTTTTTCTTCAAATTCTACAATACGATTGTTAGCATCGGTATTCATGATACCAAAACGACTTGCTTCTTTAAGAGGAACATCAAGAACAGCTACTGTCAGGCTGGCATTATTATCCTTATGAGACTGGAGCATGGCATCATAATCCATCTTATAGATATGGTCACCCGAAAGAATCAAAACATACTCAGGATTGACACTATCGATGTAGTCGATATTTTGATAAATAGCGTGACTAGTTCCTTCAAACCAACGATTTCCTTCACTTGCAGAATAAGGTTGAAGGATAGAGACGCCAGAATTAATCCCATCTAGACCCCAACTTGAACCATTTCCGATATGGTTGTTGAGAGCAAGTGGTTGATACTGGGTGATGACTCCAACATTGTTGATGCCTGAGTTGGCACAGTTTGAGAGAGCAAAGTCAATGATACGGTAGCGCCCACCAAATTGCACAGCTGGTTTTGCGATGCTTTGAGTAAGTTTACCGAGACGAGTTCCTTGCCCACCAGCAAGAATCAAAGCTAACATTTCATTCTTCATTTTCTACTCCTTTTTAGTTTTTACTTGTGACAGTTTTATCAGATTTCAAGCGACGCTTGATTTTCCATACACTAGCTCCCATAGCAGGTAGGGTAAAGGTCAAGGTCTGCTCATAATCCTTCCATAGTCCTTCTTGCGTTTGAACAGTTTGATTGTGTTCTTTCCAGACACCTCCCCACTCTTCTAACTCAGTATTCCAGACTTCTTCATAAATCCCTGCAACAGGAAGTCCGATTGTAAAATCTTTTCGTTCAATAGGTGCCATATTAAAGACACAGACTAACATATCGCCCTTTTTACCCTTACGAATGAAGGACAGAACACTCTGGTCTCGATTATCCGCATCGATGATTTCTATACCATCATAGCTGGTATCAATTTCCCACAGACAGCGATGGTCTTTGTAAAACTGGTTTAGCTGAGAAGTGAAATACTTCATCTTAGCATTCATCGGATCTTCTAAGTTAGACCATTCCAACTGTTCTTCAGATTTCCATTCTAAGAATTGACCATATTCACTACCCATGAAGAGCAATTTTTTACCTGGGTGACAAATTTGGTAGGTGTAAAGATTACGCAAGCCTGCGAATTGATTGTAGCGATCTCCCCACATCTTGTGCATCATACTCTTCTTGCCATGAACCACTTCATCGTGCGAGAATGGTAGGAGATAATTCTCCTTGAAGACATACATAAAGCTGAAAGTCACTAGGTTAAAGTCGTATTTACGATAAATCGGATCTTCTTCGTAGAATCGGAGGATATCATTCATCCAACCCATATTCCATTTATAATCAAAGCCAAGACCATCTGAATCCTTGGTGTCAGTAATCTGAGTAGCTGATGAACTTTCCTCAGCTATCATCATAACGTCTGGATGAGCTTGTTTAATGACATCATTCAAGCGTTTTAGGAAATAATAACCCTCGTAGTTGAGATTGCCCCCATCTTTATTAGGTGTCCATGGGGCATCATCGTAGTCAAGATAGAGCATGTTGCTAACCGCATCCACGCGAATACCGTCCAAATGGTAAAAGTCAATCCAAAACTTAATACTAGAAATCAAGAAAGACTGGACTTCATTCTTTCCAAGGTCAAAATTGAGTGCTCCCCAACCGTAGTTATGAGCCTTATTATGGTCTTGGTATTCAAAAGTAGGCGTCCCATCATAATAGGCCAAGGCATCATCATTGATAGTAAAGTGACCAGGTACCCAGTCTACAATAACGCCTATATTGTTTAAGTGACATTCCTCAACAAAATCTTGAAACTCTTCAGGTCGACCATAGGCATGCTCTAGAGCAAAGTAACCCATAAGCTGATAACCCCAACTCAAACCGAGAGGGTGGGACATCAAAGGCATAAACTCAATATGAGTATAATTCATCTCAACCAAGTAAGGAATGAGTTCATCTTTCAATTGAGCAAAACTATAGGGACTGCCATCAGGATTTCTCTTCCAAGATCCAGCATGGACCTCATAAATATTGACAGGACGCTCTTCAAAGCTCAAGCGTTTTCTACGAGCTAACCAAAGTCCATCCTTCCATTTCTTTTCTGGAATCTCTGTTAAAATCGCTCCAGTACCAGGGCGAGCCTCATATCGAACGGCCATGGGATCAATCTTCATCAGCTGATGACCATTTGCACGTGTAATATTGTACTTATAAATTTGTCCTTCTTGAGCAAGACTGGTAAAGACTTCCCAAACTCCAAATTCATTCCGTTCCATCGGAATTTGATTTTCAACCCAATTAGTGAAATCTCCTACCAAATGAACAGCCTGAGCATTGGGTGCCCAAACTCGGAAAGTATAGCCAGACTCACCATCTTTTTCTTCCCTATGCGCTCCCAGATAATGCTGGAGGTGAAAATTTTCACCTGTCATAAAAGTTTCTAAAGCTTTTTTCTTATTCATACACCCTCCTATCCTTTGTAAGCGTTTTCTATAGATTTATTATACTACCTTTTTAGGGAAGATTCAAGTAAATTACTATATTTGCTAAAAATTCTTTTGAAAGTCTTCAACAAATTCACTGATGTGTTCACTTGTAAATCAAGAAATTTTCAGAAACGCTTTGAAAACGAATTGTTTTTTAACAATACTATCATAAAGTTCGTTATTTTGCTAACAAAAAAATAATTTTAAGTAAAAAAATAAATCAGGAGATGAATTTCCTGATTTTATTGTTTTTAAGAGATAAAGCACTGTAAATGAATTTAAATTGTAAAATTCTACAAAACTTTAAAGACGCTGGCGCTAACGCCACCAACCGTGTCTTTATCAGCTAAATGGCTGTTGGTCACCAGCAGTTCTAGATTTCCAGCATTTTCAAACTGGAAGTCTTGCCCTTTAGCATTAAAGACAACCAATAGGTGTTCTGCCCCATGAATTTCATAGACAATCCAACCACTGTGTTCATTTGCTGAATGAACAAAGACATGATGGTAAATTTCTTCATAAGTAGGGTAAGAAAAGGCGCTGGTTTCTGTCTTCAAACGAATCATCTGACGAATAAATTCGATGCTATCTTGACGCTCATTGATCAAGTCCCAGTTTACTTGGTTCACACTGTCTGGAGCATTATAGCTATTCATAGCACGCTCTCTATCATCATGAGTCAACTCACCATTCTCACCTGTAGCAACCAATTTGGTACGACCAAATTCTTGACCAATTTCCATAAAGGCCATCCCTTGCATGAGCAGATTCATGGCTGTGGCTGTCTCAACCTTACGCATGATTTGTTCTGAACTTTGGTCTGGATGAAGGGTTGCTAACAAATCGTGAAGATTGTAATTGTCATGGGCCTCTACATAGTTAAGAACTTGGTTTGGATGTGTATAGGTACCTAATTCACGACTTCCTAGAATTGCTTTGGCTAGAATTGGCTCTGTCGCAGCACCGCTGACAAAACCTGACTTGATAGCACCGTAGACTTCCCCACCTTTAACAGCATCGCGCTGATTGTCATTAAAGAAACCAATATTTGGCATCTGATAGGCATTGTCTTTCTTGGCCTTATCATAAGGCGCTAAGCCTGTTCCCATATCCCATCCTTCTCCATAAAGGATAATGTTAGGGTCAATTTCATCCAAACTCTGACGAATCATCTGCATGGTCTTGACATCATGAATCCCCATCAAATCAAAACGGAAGCCGTCAATATTGTATTCCTGCACCCAGTATAGGAGAGAATCAATCATGTACTTGCGGAACATTTCATGTTCGCTGGCTGTTTCATTTCCAACACCCGTTCCATTCTGGAAGGTACCGTCTGGATTCATACGATAATAGTAATCAGGGACAGTTGTTTGGAAAGGTGCATCAACAACTGAGAAGGTATGATTATAGACCACATCCATAATGACACCAATACCAGCATCGTGATAGGCTTGAACCATGGTCTTCAAATCGCGAATGACCTGAGCTGGATCATCTGGGTTGGTTGAAAGGCTCGTTTCTGGTGCGTTATAGTTTTGTGGGTCATAACCCCAGTTGTAGGTTACATTCCCATCCTCATCGTATTCTTTGTGACGGTCTGCAATTGGTTGCAATTGAACATAATTATATCCCAGCTTCTTGATGTAATCAAAAGCAGTTGACTGGTCATACTGGTTAACAGTTCCAGTCTGAGCAGCACCCAAGAACGTTCCTCGAAGATCTTCATCTACACCTGAGGTCGGTGATTTGGTCAAATCACGAATGTGCATTTCACAAATAACTGCCTTACATGGATTTGCCAAGCGCCAAGTAGCCTCTGAACCGTGCTTGACCTCGAAGTTTGCAACTTGCTTTTCTTCATGGCTCAGGATAGCTGATCGTTTGCCATCAGGACTGGTCGCGATAGTATAGGGATCGCGTGTCACTGTTTGGTGGTGAGGAAATTGGACTTGATACTGATAAGCCTTACCAGTCAAATCTTCCTCAACATCCAAACTCCAGACACCAATAGTATTGTCCTTATGGTTATAAGAGTAGCTATTGCCTCTCTCCATCTCAAAAGTCTTCCAAACAGGTGCATCATTAGTAGCTGATTCATAAACGAAAACCTGCACTTCTGTCGCTGTTGGAGCCCAAAGGGAAAAATGAGCCTGATTGTCCTCTACTTGGCAACCTAGTTCACCCTGATAACCCCAATGATGGTCAAAACTAGCGCTATTAATAGCTTTATCGAAAGCGAAAGGATTTTGATTTTTATAAGCAGGACTTGCAATAGCAGGATTTTCAGAATAATAAATCCTATCATCCCCTTCCAAAATCCAGACCTCTGTTAAGAGGGGATAGTGATTAAAACGGATAGCATATTCTTTACTGGTTTGACCTGTATGAACCACAAAATTCAAGCTTTCTAAGGCATGAGAACTTGGGTGTTCAAAACTAAATAAAGCGCCAAAATAATCTTCTTTGTAGGTCAGCAAATCAATTCGTTGATCCTGACTTTTTACAAAGGAGCAAGTGTCGTATTCTCCATTCTTGCGATGGTAATGAATGCGCATAGGGTAATTAAACATTTTTTATTTTTCCTTTTTTAATTTGTTTCTGTTTCACTAATAAATTCTTGACCAATTTTGTCACTACTAACAAACATAGTTATATTATCTAAACTCTTATTTTAAACGATTATTACAAGCTTTCTAGCCAAGCTTCATCTCGAACTTCGATACCAAGTTCTTGTGCTTTTTGCAGTTTACTTCCAGCATCTGCTCCTGCAACGACGAGGTCGGTCTTTTTAGAAACGCTGCCTGTTACCTTGGCACCTAGACTTTCGAGTTTGCTTTTAGCTTCTGAGCGCTTGAGTCGTTCCAATTTTCCTGTCAATACCACTGTCAAACCTGACAAGGCTGCATCTGCTACTACAGTCTGACCTTTATAGTCCAGGTTAACCCCAGCTTCTTTCAATTCTGTGAGGAGAATTTTAGAGCCCTCTGTCGCAAAGTAAGTCTGAAGACTCTTGGCAATCACACCACCCAGACTTTCAATACTAGCCACTTCCTCTGGATCTGCTTGGGCCAGATTTTCAATCGAGTGAAAATGTTGAAGTAACAACTGACTGGCCTTGCTTCCAACATGGCGAATTCCCAAACCAAACAATAGTTTCTCAGCTGAATTTTCCTTAGATGCTTGAATGGCTTGATACAGTTTAGCAGCAGACTTTTCCTTAACACCCTCTAAAAGGAGGAAATCGTCTTCTTTCAAGCGGTAAATATCCGCAACATCCTTGACTAAATTGGCAGCAAAAAGCTTTTCAACAATAGATGGACCAAGTCCTGTAATATTCATAGTATCTCGAGAAGCAAAGTGGATCAAACCTTCCATGATTTGGGCAGGGCAACGCGGATTGATACACCGGAGGGCCACTTCATCTTCGAAATGCAACAAGTCAGAGTCACAACTTGGGCAGTTTGTTGGAATATCTAGTTTCTCTTCAGAAAGCCGTTTGGACTCTACCACACGTAAAACGGCAGGGATGATGTCTCCAGCCTTATAGACGATAACTGTATCATCTTTGCGGATATCTTTTTCAGCAATATAATCCACATTGTGCAGGGTCGCACGGCTAACAGTTGTACCAGCAAGCTGAACAGGGGTTAAATTTGCAGTTGGAGTCACAACACCTGTACGGCCTACTGTCCAGTCAACCGACAGGAGTTGAGCTTCTTTTTCTTCAGCTGGAAATTTGTAGGCTACAGCCCACTTTGGAGCCTTGACGGTAAAACCGAGTTCTTCTTGGCTTGCTAAGTCATTGACCTTGATCACCACCCCATCGATATCATAAGGCAGATTGTCCCGTTCCTCTCCTACTTCTTGGATAAAATCCCAGATTTCATCTATGTTTTCAGTCAAGATTCGCTTAGGATTGACTACAAAACCTAGTTGTTCTAGGTGCTTCAAAACCTTTTCTTGGCTATCACGAGTTGAAGGGCTGGCTTCTTGATAGAGAAAGGTTGCAAGATTGCGCTTGGCAACTACTGCTGTATCCAACTGACGCAAGGTTCCTGCCGCCGCATTACGAGGATTGGCAAATTCAGACTCTCCATTTTCTTGGCGAGCTTGGTTAACCTGGTCAAAAGAAGCGCGTGGCATATAACATTCCCCACGAACTGTGATATCTAGCTCTTCTGGCAAGGTCAAAGGAATATCCTTAACACGCTTGAGGTTTTCCGTGATGTTCTCCCCAACAGAACCGTCTCCACGTGTTGCCCCAGCAACTAAAATCCCCTTTTCATAAGTCAGCGAGATAGACAAGCCATCGATTTTCAGCTCACAAATATAGGTAGGATGGGCTAGTTCCTTACGAACACGCGCATCAAAAGCTTCAAGCTCCTCACGTGAAAAAGCATCCTGCAAACTATAAAGAGGATACTGATGACTATATTTTTCAAAACCATCTAAAACCTTGCCACCAACACGATGGGTCGGACTGTCTGCTAATACTTGCTCTGGATAGGCAGCCTCCAACTCAACCAACTCACGGTAAAGGCGGTCATACTCACTGTCTGAAACTGACGGATTGTCGCTGGTATAGTACTCAGTCGCATAGCGATTAAGCAAGGCGACTAACTCATTCATTCTTTTATTCATAAGACCATTTTACCATAAACTAAGCCCTCCTCACAAACGAGAAGGGCGAAAAATCACTTAGTTTGAAATTATTTTTGAAACTCAAGCAGCCTTATATCAATTTTTCAAAATGAGTTCGAACATAGCCTAGAGCTAAGAAAGATAAGGCGACAACTCCAAGTCCAATAATCAAGAAAGAATAAAGATGGATACTTGGAAGCAAGGTCATTAAACCTGTTGCAACAGGCATAAATAGTATAGCTAAGGTATAAATCGAACTGAGAACTCTTCCCAGATATTCACCTTCAACCTTGGTTTGTACTTGAGTAAAAAAGTGAATATTGAACATCGTCATAAATAGTTCACAAATGAAATTTCCTGAAAAAGCAAGATAGGAGGGAAGGGTGAAACCCATTATCATCACTCCAAGTCCAGTCAGAGACAATAAAAACAGAAGCATTTCCATACTGGCTTTAATCTTACTAGCTAGCAGCGCCCCAACAATAGATCCGATAGCCCCCATTATCAAAATAGTGGCATAGGCACCTTGTACTCCATAGAGCTGATTTGAAAAGGGGAGGAGGTAATTAAAAGCTGCAAAGAAAAAATTGACACTTGAAGCCATGACTAACAAAAAGAAGATTTCCTTTTGCTTCACAATATAGTGAACTCCCTCCTTGATATCAGAAAAAATAACTTTGAATGTGAGTTTCTTCTCACCCGTAGTCTTCTCTTCTTTTTTGGGAAGCAAGACGACCAAGCCAAAAGCGAGAAAAAAACTAAGGGCATCCAATACCAAAGTAATGCGAAGACTTGCAAATTGTAAAACCAGAAAAGAGAGTACAGGGGAACTCACACTGACAACCTGCATCACCAATTCCAAACGAGAATTGTAGAGGACCAGTTCATCCTTCTCTACCAATTCTGTGATAATGGCCTTATTTGCTGGTCTAGAAAAGGCAAAAGCAATAGCCTGCACAATGTTAGCAAAAATCAAAGCCCCAATCATCCAGCTATCATTCCTTATGAAAGAAATAGCCAGACAAAGAATCCCACAAACAAGGTCTGTCGTCATTAAAATCCTACGACGAGAAAAACGGTCTGATATAACTCCACCAAAAGGATTGACTAGAATAGATGTGACGAGTTCTGAAATCTGATACATTCCCAAAACTGTCTGTCCGATAGTACCCATGGAAGCCAACCAAACACTATTTCCATAATCATAGAGCATATTCCCTATCCTGTTAATAGCTCCACGACCAATCAACTGTACTGCATAGCGATTCATATAAAAACTCCTCTCAAATTTTGAAACTATTGTATCAAAACCGAAAGGAGCTTTTTATTTTTTCCCTTATTTGGGAAAATTAATTTTTGACAAATTTCTCGTAGTGTTCCTGATAGTAGGCTACTTGCTCTGGAAGACCTAGTAGGTCAAAAATATGCATGGCTTCTTGCATCTGCTTACACCCTTCTTTACACTGTCCTTTTTGGTACAAGGAAAATCCTTTTAGATAATGGAAAATATTACGCTCATACAGTTTGATCCCTTTACCAATAATCTTCTCTGTATAAGTCTCAAAATAGCTTGCATTTTCAAAAGAAAGATGCTCTAAGCAATGCTGGTAACAATTGAGGGCCAAAATCAACACTAATCTCTTATGACGACCAATCTCTAGGTAAAATTCCTCCCTCTCCATAACTTCTCTACCAATCCGAGTGACATAGTCCACATCGTAGAAACTATAGAGGTTCCCGAAAAGAATCAACTCATACATGGTCCATTCTTCTGTTTTGAAGAGATAATCTGCTACCTTATCCAAATCATCCTGCTTCATATCATAAGTCGTATCTCTTTGACAAATCAGACCTTGCATCAAAATCCAGTTCAGCTCAAAATAAAGGGGATTCGTCGAACTCTTAGCCTTTTCAAGTTGTTCCCTTTGAAGCTTTTGAAAACCTGCAATATCATTTGAATAATAAAGGGGTACAATTTGTCCCATCATGGCAACATGTTCATGATTGTGAAAATTCCTTGCCTTATCCATGAAATTTTCGATTGTGACATGAATGTTATCCAAAAGCTCAAAGAAACGTGAGACTGCTAGGTCAGACTCCCCAAGCTCAAAGCGAGATAACTGAGAAGTTGAACAGGACTCGCCTGCAGCCTCCTTTAAAGAATAATTTCCACTTGTCCGAAATTCACGAAATACTTTTCCTAGATTTTCCATCTTTACACCTGCTCTGATAATTCTTCCCACTCAAGCATAGCTTCTTCCTGACGGTGGCTGATTTTGTCCAGCTCAGCCTGTAATTCCATCAGTTTTTCGGCATCGTTTGTTTCCAACATTTGTTCAGAAATGGTTTGGCTTTGACTTTCTAACTCTTCAATTTCAGCTTCTAGATTTTCGATTTGTCGCATGAGTTTGCGGACTTCTTTTTGACTTTCTTTCTGAGCTTGATAATCATTGACCGGACTTGCTTCCTTTGCTTGATTACTGGTTAAAGCTTCCTCTGTCAGACTGACTTCCATTTCAGCCTTTTTATCAACATAGTAGTCGTAGTCTCCAAGGTAGAGAGTCGAACCATTCTCAGACAATTCCAAAACATGAGTTGCCACACGATTGATAAAGTAACGGTCGTGACTGACGAATAGAAGAGTTCCATCAAAGTCAATCAAGGCATTTTCTAGCACTTCCTTGCTATCAATATCCAAGTGATTGGTTGGCTCATCCAGAATCAAGAAGTTGTTGTTTTCCATAGACAATTTGGCTAAAAGCAAACGAGCTTTCTCTCCACCTGACAACATGCCAACTGATTTTTTAACATCATCTCCTGAGAAAAGGAAGGCACCTAGACGGTTACGGATTTCAACTTCTGGTGTTAACTTAAAATCATTCCAGAGTTCATCCAGTACAGTATTACTTGGTGTCAACTTGCTTTGGGTTTGGTCATAGTAACCCACCTCAACATTGGCGCCAAAGCGTTTTTCTCCCTTAATAAAAGGAATCTGGTCCACAATAGACTTGATAAAGGTTGACTTGCCAATACCATTAGGACCAACGATGGCAACAGCATTCATCTTACGAAGGTCTAAGTTGATAGGCTCTGACAATATTTCCCCATCATAGCCAATAGCCCCATTTTCAACAGTCAGAACAACATTACCCGACGTTTTTTCAGACTGGAAGGTCATGTTGGCTGACTTCTTACCAGCTTCAGGCTTGTCCAAACGCTCCATTTTTTCCAGTTGTTTACGTCGAGATTGGGCACGTTTAGTCGTTGAGGCTCGGACTAAATTGCGATTGACAAAATCTTCCAGAGCAGCGATTTCCTTCTGTTGCTTTTCATAGTTTTTTGCCTCAGTAGCTAGCTTCTGCTCCTTCAACTCAACAAAACGAGAATAATTGCCCACATAACGATCCAAGGAATGCTTGGTCAAATCTAGCGTAATTGTCGCAACCTTATCCAAGAAATAACGGTCGTGGCTGACAATAATGAGGGCACCGCTATAGTTTACCAAGTAATTCTCTAGCCAGGCTATGGTTTCAATATCCAAGTGGTTGGTTGGCTCGTCCAAAACCAAGAGATTTGGTTTTTCAAGAAGCATTTTGGCAAGTGCCAGACGAGTATTTTGACCACCTGAAAGCTCGGCAATTTTCATCTGCCACATAGACTCATCGAACTTGAATCCATTCAAAATCGCTCGAATATCAGCTTCATAGGTAAAGCCACCTGCTTGGCGAAAATTCTCAGATAAGCGGTCGTAATCTGACATCAGCTTATTCAAGTCCTCACCAGACTTTTCACCCATCTCTAGTTCCATCTGGCGAAGTTGCTTCTCAGTTCGACGTAAGTCATCAAAGACATGAAGCATCTCATCGTAGATGGTATTTTCAGACTCAAAACGGCTATCTTGGGCTAAGTAAGACAGAGAAATATCTTTTTTCTTATTGATTTCTCCACTAGTTGGCTCCTCTTCTCCAACCAAAATCTTCAAAAGAGTAGACTTTCCTGCACCATTTTTCCCAACGAGGGCAATTCGGTCTCGTTCATCAACTTGCAGGTTGATATTATCAAAAAGAACCTCTCCTGCAAAAGAACGTTCAATTTTATTAGCTTGTAAAATAATCATACAAACAGTATAGCATGTTTCCCTAAGGCATTCAAGACTTGATAAACAGGCATATGTTACTACTTTTATGTAAGTTATGCTACCGTTTTACTAAAACGCTAAAAAGTGCTATAATGTGAACGGTTAAAACAATTTACAAAAAGGAGAATTTCAATGTCTTACCAAGAAAATTACCAGAAATGGGTTGATTTTGCGGAGCTTCCTGACTACCTTCGTCAAGATTTGGAAAATATGGATGAAAAAACAAAGGAAGATGCCTTCTATACAAATCTTGAATTTGGTACTGCAGGCATGCGTGGCTTGATTGGTGCTGGGACAAACCGCATCAACATCTACGTTGTTCGCCAAGCTACTGAAGGATTGGCTCGTTTGATCGAGTCAAAAGGTGGAAACGAAAAAGAACTCGGTGTAGCAATTGCCTACGATAGCCGTCACTTCTCACCTGAGTTTGCCTTTGAATCTGCGGCAGTTCTTGCTAAACACGGCATCAAATCTTACGTATTTGAAAGCCTCCGTCCAACTCCAGAACTATCATTTGCCGTTCGTCATCTCAACTGTTTCGCAGGTATCATGGTTACAGCTAGCCATAACCCTGCTCCATTTAACGGTTACAAGGTTTACGGTGAAGACGGTGGACAAATGCCTCCACACGACGCGGACGCTTTGACTACTTATATCCGTGCAATCGAAAATCCATTTGCAGTTGAAGTTGCTGATGTGGAAGCTGAAAAAGCTTCTGGCTTAATTGAAGTTATCGGCGAGGCTGTTGACGTAGAATACCTTAAAGAGGTTAAGGACGTAAACATCAACCCAGCCTTGATTGAAGAATTTGGTAAAGACATGAAAATTGTCTACACACCACTTCATGGTACTGGTGAAATGTTGGCTCGTCGTGCTCTTGCCCAAGCAGGATTTGACTCTGTTCAAGTCGTTGAAGCGCAAGCAACTGCTGACCCAGATTTCTCAACTGTAAAATCTCCAAACCCAGAAAGCCAAGCAGCCTTTGCACTTGCTGAAGAACTTGGTCGTCAAGTTGGTGCAGATGTTCTTGTGGCAACTGACCCTGACGCTGACCGTGTTGGTGTTGAAGTTCTTCAAAAAGATGGTAGCTACCTCAACCTTTCAGGTAACCAAATCGGTGCTATCATGGCTAAATACATCTTGGAAGCCCACAAAAATGCTGGAACTCTTCCTGAAAATGCAGCCCTATGTAAATCTATCGTATCAACTGACTTGGTAACGAAGATTGCTGAAAGCTACGGCGCAACTATGTTCAACGTTTTGACAGGTTTCAAATTCATCGCTGAAAAAATCCAAGAATTCGAAGAAAAACACAATCACACTTACATGATGGGATTTGAAGAAAGCTTCGGTTACTTGATTAAACCATTCGTACGTGATAAAGATGCTATCCAAGCCGTTCTTGTCGTTGCTGAACTTGCTGCCTACTACCGTTCACGTGGTTTGACACTTGCTGACGGTATCGAAGAAATCTACAAAGAGTACGGCTACTATGCAGAAAAAACAATCTCTGTTACCCTTTCAGGTGTCGATGGTGCTGAACAAATCAAAGCGATTATGGCTAAATTCCGTAACAATGCTCCAAAAGAATGGAACGCAACAGCTATCACTGTCGTAGAAGACTTCAAGGCACAAACTGCTACTGCTGCTGACGGTACTGTTACAAACTTGACAACTCCTCCAAGTGATGTGTTGAAATACACACTTGCTGACGGTTCATGGATTGCTGTTCGCCCTTCAGGTACAGAACCAAAAATCAAGTTCTACATTGCAGTTGTAGGGGAAACAAACGAAGAATCACAAGCTAAGATTACCAACATCGAAGCAGAAATCAATGCTTTTGTAAAATAAAATCCTATAAAAGATGAGACCAAACAATCTCATCTTTTTTTCGTATCAAATCTAAGCAATTTTAGAAACTTTATGGCATACTAGACTTATCAATGAAAGCGAGGTAATCTCATGGAACAATTTTTAGATAATATCAAAGACCTTGAAGTCACTACAGTTGCGCGTGCGCAAGAAGCTCTTGATAAGAAGGAAACTGCAACCTTCTTTATCGGTCGTAAAACTTGCCCTTACTGCCGTAAATTTGCAGGTACTTTAGCAGGTGTCGTAGCTGAAACCAAAGCTCATATCTACTTCATCAACAGTGAAGAACCAAGCCAACTCAATGAGTTGCAAGCATTCCGCTCACGCTACAGAATCCCAACTGTACCAGGCTTCGTTCACATTGCTGATGGACAAATCAATGTCCGTTGCGATTCTTCAATGTCAGCACGAGAAATCAAAGAATTTGCAGGATTGTAAAAGATATATAAAAAAGAAGGCCCTCGCCTTCTTTTTTATATATCTGTCAATGGTGTTGCGGTATCTGGTGAGGTATCATAAACCTTAAAGTCTACTCCGACTCCCAGATCAGCTTGTGCTAGCTGGTTGACCATGGTCATGTGAGCTAGCTCCTTGATATTATTCTCCTTAGATAAATGCCCAAGGTAAATCTTCTTAGTACGATTTCCTAGCGTTCGAATCATCGCTTCAGCACCATCTTCGTTAGAAAGGTGACCGAGATCCGATAGGATTCGTTGTTTGAGTCGCCAAGCATAAGAACCTGCTCGCAAAATCTCTACATCGTGGTTGGACTCGATAAGATAGCCATCCGCATTTTCGACAATCCCTGCCATACGGTCACTAACATAACCTGTATCGGTCAAAAGGACAAAACTCTTATCATCCTTCATAAAGCGATAGAACTGCGGTGCGACTGCATCATGACTCACACCAAAACTCTCGATATCAATATCTCCAAAAGTTTTGGTTTTGCCCATTTCAAAGATATGCTTTTGCGAAGAATCCACCTTGCCGAGATACTTGCTATTTTCCATAGCCTGCCAAGTCTTTTCATTGGCATACAAATCCATACCATACTTGCGAGCTAAAACACCCACACCATGGATATGGTCAGAATGCTCATGGGTAATCAGGATGGCATCCAAATCTTCTGGCTTGCGATTAATTTCAGCAAGTAGGCTGGTTATTTTTTTACCCGACAAGCCTGCATCTACTAAAAGCTTCTTTTTTGGGGTTTCCAGATAAAAGGAATTTCCACTGGAACCCGACGCTAAAATACTGTATTTAAAGCCTGTTTCACTCATTCTAGTCTTCTACTTCGTCCTCCCATACTTCTTCTTTCACTGCATCCTTATCATAAGGGAGCACAATGGTAAAGGTCGATCCCTTACCGTATTCACTCTTAGCCCAAATAAAGCCCTTATGTTGTTTGATAATTTCTTTGGCAATAGCTAGTCCTAAACCAGTACCACCTTGGGCACGACTTCTAGCACGATCCACACGATAAAAACGGTCAAAGATACGTGGCAAATCTTGTTTAGGAATACCTAAGCCTTGGTCAGAGATGGATAAAATCATCTGATCATCAGTTGTCTTCATGGTCACTGTGATTTTCCCACCGTCTGGAGAATATTTGATGGCATTGTTGAGAATATTATCAATCACCTGTGTCATCTTATCTGTATCTATCTCTATCCAGACTGAGGTAATTGGGTAATCTCTCACCAGTTCGTATTTCTTCTCTTCATCCTGCCCTCTTATCTGATCAAAACGGTTGAGAATAAAGGTTATAAAGGCAGTAAAATTAATCAATTCCACATCCAGATGACTGGTTGCATTATCAATCCGTGAAAGATGAAGAAGGTCTGTTACCATCCGCATCATACGGTTGGTTTCGTCTAGAGACACCTTGATAAAGTCTGGTGCAACAGGTTCTGACAAGGCTCCCTCATCCAAGGCTTCAAGATAGGATTTTACGCTAGTTAGAGGCGTCCGTAGCTCATGACTAACGTTGGAAACAAAGAGTCTCCGTTCGCGTTCCTCCTTCTCCTGTTCCGTCGTATCGTGTAAAACAGCAACCAGACCAGAAATAAAGCCAGACTCACGACGCACCAAGGCAAAGCGTACACGAAGGCTCAGATATTCACCATTGGCATCCTGAGAATCAATCATAAGCTCAGGAACTTGGGTAATCAAATCACGAAGTTCATATTCATCTTCAATCTTAAGCAATTCTAGAATACTTTTATTGAGAACCTCTTCTTTCTGAACGTCTAGCTGTTTCTTAGCCATGTCATTAATCATGGTAATCTTGCCACGACGATTGGTCGCAAGGACTCCGTCTGTCATATATGAGAGGATACTATTCAATCGTTTACTCTCTTGTTCTAGATTTTCTTGGGTTAAACGAATTACTTCTGATAAATCATTGAGATTATTGGTAATATTAGTGATTTCAGAGCTACCCTGCATATCCAATACCTGAGAATAATCTCCTGCAATCAGGTCTTTTACCTTTTGATTGATTTGCTTTAATCGAATATTATCTCGCCGATTTTCTAGTAAGAGCAAGGTCACCACTAAAATAAAGCCAAGTAAAATGAGGATAAAGATAAAATCACTGGTTAAAACTGTGTCTTTAATTAGTTTAATCATTATTTCTCATATAATAACCAACACCGCGACGTGTTAGGATATACTCTGGACGACTCGGTGTGTCTTCAATCTTCTCGCGCAAACGTCTGATAGTTACGTCGACTGTTCGAACGTCTCCGAAATAATCATAACCCCAGACCGTTTCAAGCAAGTGTTCACGCGTAATTACTTGACCGATATGAGACGACAAGTGGTACAAGAGTTCAAATTCACGGTGGGTTAAGTCTAGTTCTTCACCGTATTTTTTAGCTACATAAGCATCTGGCACAATCTCCAAGTCCCCAATTTGCAAAGGCTGAGTTTTCTTTTCATCAGATTCTTGGTTATCTACAGAAACCAATTCCGTACGACGAAGAAGAGCTTTGACACGTGCCTGCAACTCACGATTTGAGAAGGGTTTTGTCACATAGTCATCCGCACCAAGCTCCAAACCGATAACCTTATCAAATTCGCTGTCTTTAGCTGAAAGCATGATAATAGGCACACTACTAGTCTTGCGAATAGTCTTAGCAACTTCTAAGCCATCGATTTCTGGAAGCATCAAATCTAGAATAATAATATCTGGCTGCTCTGCTTCAAATTGCTCTAGCGCTTCACGACCGTTAAAAGCAGTTACAACCTCGTAACCCTCCTTGGTCATATTAAACTTGATAATATCCGAGATTGGTTTTTCATCATCTACAATTAATATTTTTTTCATTTGTTCACCTTTTTCTCTACTATTATACCAAAAAAATAACAAGAAGACATAATAGCTAGTCTTGGCTACTGTCTAATACTCTTCGAAAATCAAATTCAAACCGCGTCAACGTCGCCTTGCCGTACTCAAGTACAGCCTGCGGCTAGTTTCCTAGTTTGCTCTTTGATTTTCATTGAGTCTAGGTTGGCTTGTGCATAAGCCTGCCAGATTTTTTGTTGGGGTTTGGCAAGTGGGTAATTCTTAAACTCTTCTGGTGAAAGCCAGCGAATCTCCCTATCTGAAAAATCATGGAAGTCATTCACCTGACCTGCTACAATTTGAACATGCCATTTACGATGACTAAAGACATGATTGACAGTCTCAAAACAACCATCAAGCCAATCAACTTCTAGGTCATAGTCCTGCTGGAAACTCTCTTCTGGGCTGGGGCCAAAATTGACACTTTCTTCTGCAACCTGATGAAAGAGGTCAAACTGCTCTTCTTGCGGAAACTCATCTACTTCTATCAAGGGAAAATGCCAAAAGCCTGCCAACAACTTTTCACTCTCATTTTTTTCAAGAAGAAATTGTCCCTGAGAATTTTTCACAACTAAGGCTTTAAGATAAATTGGGACAGGCTTTTTCTTAGGCGCCTTAATTGGATAACGGTCCATTGTGCCATTCTGATACGCCGCACTAAAGTCCTTGACTGGGCTCTCTTCTGGCCTAGGATTTACAGGAGCCTCAATATCAGACCCTAAGTCCATCAAAGCTTGATTAAAGTCGCCCGGACGATCTGGATCAATCAAGATTTCCATCATTGCCTGAAAAATTTTGCGATTACTTGGAATGCCAATATCATGGTTGACTTCAAACAGACGCGCCAAAACTCGCATGACATTACCATCTACAGCTGGCTCAGGCAAGTTAAAAGCAATACTGGAAATGGCTCCTGCAGTGTAAGGTCCAATTCCCTTCAAACTGGAAATTCCTTCATAGGTATTTGGAAATTTGCCACCAAAGTCAGCCATAATCTGCTGAGCAGCAGCCTGCATATTGCGTACTCGAGAATAATATCCCAGTCCCTCCCAAGCCTTCAACAAACGCTCTTCAGGGGCAGTTGCCAAACTTTCCACTGTTGGAAACCAGTCCAAGAATCGTTCATAATAAGGAATAACTGTATCCACCCTAGTCTGCTGGAGCATAATTTCAGAGACCCAGATATGATAAGGATTTTTACTTCTACGCCATGGTAAATCTCTTTTGTTTTCATCATACCAGTTGAGAAGTTTCTCACGGAAAGAAATAATCTTCTCCTCTGGCCACATGACGATACCGTATTCTTTCAAATCTAACATATCTCTAGTATAACACAGAAGATTCTAACTGTCCTTTTCCTAGTATTAATACTCTTCGAAAATCTCTTCAGACCACGTCAACGTCGCCTTACCGTATATATGTGACTGACTTCATCAGTCCTATCTACAACCTCAAAACAGTGTTTTGAGCAGACTGCGGCTAGTTTCCTAATTTGCTCTTTGATTTTCATTGAGTATAAAAAGCCTCTTCCCAAAGGAAAGAGGACTAAATCTTATTGATGAACAGCTTGGGCTGCTGTGATAAGGGTCAACTTGTAAACATCATCTGCATTACAGCCACGAGAAAGGTCGTTAACTGGCTTGTTCAAACCTTGTAAAACAGGTCCTACAGCCGCAAACCCACCGAGACGTTCTGCCATCTTGTAACCGATATTTCCTGCCTCGATACCTGGGAAGATGAAGACATTTGCTTGACCAGCCACCGTACTTCCAGGAGCTTTCAGAGCTGCAGTTTCTGGAACAAAGGCCGCATCAAATTGCAACTCACCATCGATTTCAAGGTCAGGGCGCAAGTCGTGAGCAATTTTAGTTGCTTCAACAACCTTATCAACACTTTCTCCAAATCCTGAACCTTTAGTAGAATAGCTTAGCATAGCAATTTTAGGCTCGATTCCAAACATCTTAGCTGTAATTGCTGAGTTGATGGCAATTTCAGCCAAAGCTTCTGCATCAGGATTGATATTTATAGCACAGTCACCAAATAGGTAACGTTCCGTACCACGAACCATGAGGAAGGCACCTGAAGTACGAGTCACATTTGGGCGAGTTTTGATGATTTGTAGGGCTGGGCGAACTGTTGAAGCAGTTGAGTGAATCGCACCTGATACCATTCCATCAACCAAGCCCAAGTAAACTAACATAACACCAAAGTAGTTGACGTCTTCAACCAAAACCTTGCGTGCATCTTCTTCAGACATTTTGCCCTTGCGACGCTCCACTAAAGCAGCAACCATTTCTTCAAATTTATCGTAGTGTTGAGGGTCAATGACTTCATAACCGTCCTCAATACCTTCGATTTCAAGATAAATTTTAATTTTTTCAGGATTTCCAAGCAAAACAGGAATCACTTCTGTTTCTTTTACCAAGCGTTTAGTTGCTTGAAGAATACGAGGCTCTTCCCCTTCAGGGAGAACGATACGAGCATTTTTACCAACAAGGTTGGCTTTGAGACTTTCAAAAACTTCCATGAGTTTTCTCCTTTAAAAATAATAAATTATACTCTGATTTAGTTTTTATAGAGTATTAGTTGATAACTGAGTAATAAGATTACTAAAATCATCCGGCAAGGGACTTTCTAACTGCAAGTCTTGCTCTAAAAATGGATGATAGAAGGATAGGTAATGGCAATGCAGAGCCTGCCGTTGGATGCCGTCGTCCAGACTACCTCCATACAAGTCATCACCTAACAAAGGAAAACCAATATGAGAAAAGTGGACTCGGATTTGGTGGGTACGTCCAGTATGCAGGCGAATATCGACCAGGTGAATATTCCCATAAGATGCTACAATCTTATATGATGTATGGGCATACTTTCCACCTTTAGCTACTCTTCTAGTGATAATGGAGTCTTCATCACGCGCAATCGGTGCAATAATTTCTCCCTCTGGCTCCAAGTGTCCATCACCTTTAACCAAAGCAAAGTAGCACTTCTCAATAGACTTTTTCTGCAACTGCTTGTCTAATCGTGCATGAGCATAGCCATGTTTGGCAAAAAGCATCAAGCCAGAAGTGTCCCTATCAAGTCGGGTCACAATGTGAACCTGCTGATTTTCATAATTTTGCTTGACATAGTAACCCTTAATAAAATTAGCAATGGTATTGGAGTGGTTGACACTAGGAATAGAAGCCACTCCATAGGGTTTATTCAAGACTAGAAAATGGTCATCCTCATAGAGAATATCCAGTGGGCGCTCGATAGCTTCTAGAGTTTCAAAGCCTTCCTCAGCAGGAATATCGATGATAACGCGGTCTCCAATATCCAATAGATACGTCGCATTTTGTGGTTGATCATTGACCAGAATAGCTCCGCCTCGAAACTTAATCTTGGCCAGCAGTCCTTTAGAAACCTCGTGCTTTTTTAAGAAGGTCTTAACCTTGACATGTTCATCTGCGATAAATTCAAACCTCATTCGTCCACCTCGCCGATGAAAGCATCCTTAACACGATTCCAGAAACTGGTATGGCTAGGTGATGCGACAAAATGAATCTTATGATGGTCGATTTGATACTCAATTCTTTCGATATTTCGGAAGGAATAAACGCTATTGTCAACCGAAATAGTATGGTAATCGTTTCTCGTTGGAATGAGTTCGATCTTATCCTTCTTAGGCACAATAATGGAAGAACCCAGCGTTCGATAGACACGATTGTTAAGGCTGGCAATTTCCGTTAATTGCAAAGCTTCAATGGTTGGGTGTAAAACAGCTCCACCAAGTGATTTGTTATAGGCTGTACTACCCGTCGGAGTTGAAACTGTTAGCCCATCTCCACGAAAACGTTCAAAGTGGACACCATTGATTACAATATCTGCTACCATTGTTCGATCCGACCTGCGGATACTGGCTTCGTTGAGTGCTCTAAAAATCTTCACTTCACCATTTCCAAGAAAAACCTTCACATTCAGAACAGGATAAGAGACTCTTGCCCCGGTATCTAGCTGCAAATTAGTCACTAGCTTGTCCAACTCAAAATCACGGTAGTCCGTATAGAAGCCCAAATGTCCAGTGTGAACACCGATAAAGCGTACCTTGTCAAGCTGATTTTCGTACTTATGAAAGGCCGACAAGAGCATGCCATCCCCACCAATGGAAATAACGATATCTGGATTGGTATCATTGAGTATAAACTGATTTCTCTTCAAACGATCTCGCAATTCATACAAAACCCTTTGACTCTGTGGTTTTCTATTAGCTATCAGGTCAATTCGTTTACCTGTATTCTTCATCTGTATCGTCACTGTTTCCTACACCATCATTTAATTTTCTACTCAAAGGATCAAAAAGTGCCTGGGCTTCCTGGATATCATCTCGAATTTTGCCCATTTCTTCATCCAACTGATGAGCAATCTTGGCTGTAATTTCCAATCGCTTCTTAATCTCCTCTGGGAAATCCCCTTGGTATTTGTAGTTGAGAGAATGTTCTATCGTTGCCCAGAAATTCATGGCCAAAGTACGAATTTGAATTTCTGCCAAAATAGTCTTGGCTCCATTGATGGTGTCAACCATATATTCTACTACCACATGATAGGAACGGTAGCCTGAAGCCTTTCGATGAGTAATGTAATCTCGCTCCTGTATAATCCGCATATCCTGACGCTTGCGCAAAATAGCCACAACTTCTTGGACATCATCTACAAACTGGACCATCACACGCAAACCAGCAATATCCTGTAAATCGTGTTCTAAGGTCGCATAAGTAATACCACGTCGAGCCATTTTTTCCTTGATACTTTCAATTGGCTTGACTCGACCAGTCACAAACTCAATCGGAGAATGCTTATTTTGCTTGCGATATTGCTTACGAATACCACGTAGTTTAATCTTTAACTCACCAACAGCTTGAATGTAAGGATCTAGAAATTCTTCCCATTCTAAGGTCATATATTCTCCCTTATTCTCATATTATCCTTCAAAAATATCTTTGATTTTTTCTCCAGATTCATATACAATAAATACAATGCTTATTATACCATAAATCCGCTTTCAACGATAAAGAAAAGGTAAGAAAAATGAAACATTTAGAAATTGAATTGAAAACACTATTGAAAAAAGATGAATATGATCGTCTAAAAGAGCAGTTCAGAGGTGTCACTCCTGTTCTTCAAAAAAATTACTACATCGACACGCCTAATTTTGAACTGCGAGAAAAGAAAGTTGCTATGCGCATTCGAACTTTTGAAGACTGGGCAGAATTGACACTCAAAGTCCCACAAAGTATTGGAAACATGGAATACAATCAAAAATTACAACTAAAAGATGCTGAAAACTATCTGGCTAAGGAAGAACTTCCTCAGGGGCTGGTTCTTGATGAATTGGCTAAATATGGTATCCAAAGTAAGAAATGGCAGGTGCTTGGTTGTCTCACAACGATTCGCTATGAAATGAAAACAGCTATTGGTCTCATGGCACTTGATGAGAGTCAATACTTTGATATGACAGATTACGAATTGGAGCTTGAAGTTGAAAATCACGAGCAAGGCAAACAAGAATTCAAACAATTTTTAGAGGAAAATCAGATTTCCTATCAAAATGCCCCTTCAAAATTGGTTCGATTTGTCAAAAGCATGAAAAATAGCTGAAATAATCTTCATTTTTTGGTAAAATAGAAAAGATAAAAATACTCGAATCCAAGTTAATATATGCAAAACAGAAATGACTTGGCTTCATTCAGTTTACAGAGGACGGTCTATAATGTCAGATAGAAAAAACATGAAACTTTTCGCACTCAACTCTAACCAAGAGATTGCACAAAAAATTGCGGATGCTGTCGGTATTCCACTTGGAAAACTGTCATCACGTCAATTTTCTGATGGAGAGATCCAAGTTAATATCGAAGAAAGTGTCCGTGGTTATGATGTCTACATCATCCAATCTACAAGTTTCCCTGTTAACAACCACCTAATGGAATTATTAATTATGGTTGATGCTTGTGTGCGTGCAAGTGCCCACAGTATCAACGTTGTCCTTCCGTATTTTGGCTATGCACGCCAAGATAGAATTGCATCATCTAGAGAACCACTAACAGCTAAACTAGTTGCTAACATGCTGGTTAAAGCTGGTGTAGATCGTGTCCTTACCCTCGACCTACATGCAGTTCAAGTACAAGGTTTCTTTGATATTCCTGTAGATAATCTTTACACTGTTCCTCTCTTTGCTAAGCACTACTGTGATAAAGGATTAAGAGGTTCAGATGTTGTTGTCGTTAGCCCTAAAAATTCAGGGGTGAAACGTGCTCGTAGCTTGGCTGAATATCTTGATGCTCCTATCGCCATTATCGACTACCCTCAAGACGATGCAACTCGCAACGAAGGCTATATCATTGGCGATGTTGAAGGTAAAAAAGCCATCTTGATTGATGACATTTTAAATACAGGACGTACTTTCTCTGAAGCAGCCAAAATCGTTGAACATGAAGGGGCTACAGAAATTTATGCTGTTTCTAGCCACGGTCTCTTCGTTGAAGGTGCTGCTGAACTTCTTGACAATACTAAGATTAAAGAAATTCTTGTGACTGATTCAGTAGCAACAAAAGAAAAAACTCCTAAAAACGTATGCTACATCACTGCTAGTGAGTTAATTGGTGATGCCATCGTCCGTATCCACGAAAGAAAACCAGTCAGCCCACTCTTTGCCTACAACAAAAAGAAATAAGGTGATTCTTTGATTTATTTGGACAATGCTGCAACGACTCCCATGTCAGCAGTTGCTATTTCAGCTATGACCGAGGTTATGCAAGAAACCTATGGAAATCCTTCTAGTATTCATGGGCATGGTCGTCAAGCTGGCAAACTCTTGCGAGAAGCCCGTCAGGAACTAGCTCAGTTACTGGGGACAAAACCTCAACATATCTTTTTCACTTCTGGTGGGACTGAAGGCAACAATACTGCCATCATTGGCTACTGCCTTCGTCACCAAGAACGAGGAAAACATATTATCACAACTGCCATCGAGCACCATGCTGTCCTTGAAACCATTGATTACTTGGTTCAACACTTTGGTTTTGAAGTAACCATTATCCAGCCAGAAAATCAAGAAATCACCGCCCAGCAAATTCAAAAGGCTTTACGTGATGATACGATTTTGGTTTCTACCATGTTTGCCAATAATGAGACTGGAAACCTACTTCCTATTGCTGAAATTGGCCAAATACTTAAGCAACACCCTGCTGCCTATCATGTCGATGCAGTTCAGACAATCGGTAAAATTCCTATTCATCCAGAAGAATTGGGCATTGATTTTCTCACTGCTTCAGCCCACAAGTTCCATGGTCCTAAGGGAATCGGCTTTCTCTACGCATCAAGCATGGACTTTGATTCCTATCTTCATGGCGGAGACCAAGAACAGAAAAAACGTGCAGGAACTGAAAATCTAGCTGCCATCGTAGGCATGCTTGCAGCCCTAAAAGAAAATTTAGAAAAGCAAGAAGAACATTTTCAACATGTACAAAATCTAGAGACTGCCTTTCTTGCAGATCTGGAGGGAGTTCAGTATTACCTGAATAGAGGAGAACATCATCTTCCTTATGTTCTCAATATTGGATTTCCTGGGCAGAAAAACGACCTCTTACTCCTTCGTCTAGATTTAGCTGGAATTTCAATCTCTACTGGCTCAGCCTGTACTGCAGGCATTGTTCAATCCAGCCATGTTCTTGAAGCTATGTACGGGACAAATTCAGAGCGTCTGAAGGAATCCGTTCGTATCAGTCTCTCTCCAGAAAATACTGTTGAAGACCTACATACCCTCGCAAAAACCTTAAAAGAAATTATCGGAGGTTAGCCATATGGCATTTGAAAAAACCATTCAATTAAAAAATTGTCGTTACGACTACACTCTTAGCCCTTCTGTTAAAAAATTCACCCTCAAAGACAACACCTTTTTTGAGACTAAAATTGGTAATTATGAACTGACTCGCCTTTTGGAAAAAGTGCCAAACAGCGGTGAAGGCTTCCAACTCAAAATCATCATTAACAAGGAACTTACAGGGGCTAAAATCAATATCACTGACAAGTTTGGTCTTCGTCTAGTTGATATTTTCAAATCAGAAGACCACCACATTCACCAGGAAAAATTCTACTTCCTAATGGATAGTCTAGTAGAACGTGGTGTCTTTACAAAATCGGAAAGATAGGTCCCATATGTTTGAACTAACCTATAAGGATAGCTATCATGTAGAGCGGACTCTCAAGTATGAAGATTATGAGACTCTCATGTTGGCTTTGTCAGGCTGTGTAACCCTACCAGATACACTTTATGTGACTTCTTTGACCTATAAGGGACAGGAAGTTTACCAAGGACTGGTCGGATACCTCTACCGTTTTCTATCACAAACGTCATTTTTACATCAAAACTAAGATTTTTCTTAGTTTTTTCTTATTTTTGTTGATTTTTTCACAATGTTTCTATAAAATAGAAGAATAGAAAGGTTGTGATTTTGTGAAAGATAAACAGTCTGCTATTCCAAAAGCTACAGCAAAAAGACTCTCTCTCTACTATCGAATTTTTAAGAGATTTCATGCAGAAAAGATTGAACGTGCCAACTCTAAGCAAATTGCAGAGGCTATCGGTATTGATTCAGCGACAGTTCGTCGTGATTTTTCCTACTTTGGTGAACTAGGTCGTCGTGGTTTTGGCTATGATGTCAAAAAACTGATGACATTTTTTGCCGATTTGCTCAATGATAACTCCATTACCAATGTTATGCTAGTAGGTATTGGAAATATGGGTCATGCCCTTCTCCACTACCGCTTCCACGAGCGTAACAAGATGAAGATTATCATGGCCTTTGATCTAGATGACCATCCTGAGGTCGGGACCCAAACTCCTGATGGGATTCCCATTTACGGAATTTCTCAAATCAAGGATAAAATCAAGAATGCCGATGTCAAAACTGCGATCCTAACTGTTCCCAGCGTCAAGTCACAAGAGGTTGCCAATCTCTTAGTTGATGCTGGCGTGAAAGGAATCCTCAGTTTTTCACCTGTCCATCTACATTTACCAAAAGACGTGGTCGTTCAGTATGTCGATTTGACAAGTGAACTCCAAACCCTCCTCTATTTCATGCGAAAAGAGGATTAGAAAGCGAAAATCATTTTATGAAAAAACCAGTTATTGGGATAACAGGAAACGAAAAAACTCATCCAGATGATAACATCATGATGAGCTACGCAACAAAAGGTTTTGTAGAAGGCGTTAAAGACGCTGGAGGGATTCCCATCATCCTACCGATTGGTGATCAAGAAATGGCTAGCCACTATATCAGTATGATTGACAAGCTCATCTTGACAGGTGGGCAAAATGTTGACCCAAAATTCTATGGCGAACCGAAAACCATTGATAGCGATGACTACCACCTTCAAAGAGATATCTTCGAACTGGCCCTCATCAAGGAAGCTATTAAACAGAAAAAGCCAATTTTTTCTGTCTGCCGTGGAACACAACTCTTTAACGTTGCCATGGGTGGAACTTTGTATCAAGATATCGAAGACCACTGGCAAGATTGTTCGGCTGAGTACACAACTCAACGCTTGGTGACAGAGCCTGATACAGTTCTTCGAGAAATCTATGGAGAAATCTCCCATATCAACTCCTTCCACCACCAGAGTATCAAAGATTTAGCACCTAACTTAAAGATTGCAGCTCATGATCCTAAGGATGGTATCATTGAAGCTGTCATGAGTACGGATGATGTCGCCTTTCTCGGTGTCCAATGGCATCCAGAATTTCTTTTTGAAAATCGTCCCAAAGATAAAAATCTCTTTGACTATGTCGTTAATAAACTTTAAATTAAATCTGTCTTTTCACGATAACTAAAGTAACTGGAGTGAGAGACAATCAAATGGTCTAAGAGGACAATTCCCATCAGATCGCAGGCTTCTTTGACAAGTTTAGTAACATGATCATCATTTCGGCTAGGAGCTACTGCTCCTGAAGGATGATTGTGAACTAAGATTAGAGAGGTCGCCATATGCTTGATGGCATAATGAAGAATCTCTCGCGGTTCAGCGATACTGCGAGTAGCTGAGCCGATAAAAATGGTCTGTTGATGGATGATTTGATTTTGAGTATTGAGATAGAGCGCCACTAGGTGCTCTTGTTTTTTGTCCCCCAATTCCTGTTGCATCTTCTTGGCCAGCTTTTTACTACTGAGAATACTTTCCATCTCAAGGTTCTCGTGTTTGTGAATACGATGGCCCAGTTCAATCATAGCTTGTAATTCTATTGCCTTAACACGGCCGATACCAGACAGACTCTGCAATTCCTGCAGGGTCATTTTTTTCAAATCTGTTAGGCTTGAAAGATTGTTCAAGACTTTCTGGGCAACTTCAAAAACACTAGCTTGACGTGTTCCTGTCCTGAGTAAAATAGCTAGCAATTCTTGATTACTGAGCGCTTCTACTCCTTCCTTGGCCAGTCTTTCTCTTGGTAATAGTGAATCTTCTTGGAATGAAATACTGTACATAAAAATCCTCCTCACTTTATTATTCGTGAGAAGGATGGAAAATTAGATTTTTTTCTCAATTGGGGCTACACTAGCTAAAAGTTTTTTCAAACCTACTTCTGGGAAATTGATTTTTAATTCCTGAGTAGCACCGCTACCTGAAACTTCCAGAACAGTTCCCTCTCCCCATTTCTTGTGGAGAGCAATGTCACCAATGGACCAATTTGTCTCGCTAGACGCTGATTTTGCACCAGCTGAAAATTGACCAAATGGAAGACCGCTTGACTGGATAGATTTTGGGGCAGCACTGCGTTTACGGTCTTGAAGAGCTTGAGCCAGACTCATACCTTGACCGAAGGCGAGACCACCACTGCTATATGATGCCTTAAAGCTTGTATTTGCTGGGCGCGCCAATCCTTGATACTCAAGCAAATCTGAACTGATTTCGTTAATAAAACGAGTTGGACGGTTATAATTGGTACGACCGAAAAGCAAGCGTGAGTTGGCGTTAGTCAGATAGAGAATTTTCTCTGCACGCGTGATACCTACATATGCCAGACGGCGTTCTTCTTCCAATTCATCTTGATCTTCAGCCGCACGGCTAAGCGGAAAGACATTTTCTTCCATCCCAATCAAAAAGACAACTGGAAACTCGAGACCTTTGGCGGCATGCAGGGTCATCAGGGTCACTTCTGATGTCTCCTGACTACCTGAATCTGTGTCCGCAATCAAGGCCAAGTCATTTAAGAAACGGCTGAGCTTATCCAGACCAGTTTCCTCTTCTGGACCATCAGAGGTATCATCAAAGTTTTTCGTCACAGAAAGGAACTCTTCGATATTTTCAACCCGAGCCTTACTTTCCAGAGTTGCTTGGGCATTAAGAATATCAACGTAACCTGTTTTTTCAAGGATAGCCTCAACCAACTCAGTAATACTTAACTGATCCAGCTGCTCTCGCAAATCTAGAATCATATTGGCAAAATCCCAGATAGACTGGGCTGCTTTTCCTTTGATACCAGACAACATGATATTTGCAGAAGCATCTAGCATAGACATGTTTTGCATATTGGCAAAATCACGGATTTTCTCAACAGTACCTGGGCCAATTCCACGTTTAGGCTCATTGATAATACGCTCAAAACTAATATTGTCACTCAAATTGGCAATGAGGTTGAGATAAGCGATAATATCACGAATTTCCTTACGGCTATAGAACTTGGTTCCTCCAACCATTGTATAAGGGATGTTAGACTTGAGCAGGGCTTCCTCAATAGTACGGGACTGGGCATTAGTTCGATAGAGAACTGCAAAATCCTTGTGAAGGAAGTTTTGACTGCGACTAAGCTCATCGATGGTTCTGGCTACAAATACAGCCTCGTCCAGTTCATCATTGGCACGATAGTAAACGATTTGCTCCCCATCAGCGTTTTGAGTCCAGAGATTTTTAGGACGGCGGTTTTTATTGTTTTTAATAACCTCATTGGCTGCTTGGAGAATGGTTTTGGTTGAGCGGTAATTTTCCTCCAACAAGACAACCTTGGCTTGAGGATAATCCTTTTCGAAGTCCAAGATATTCTGCATATCAGCACCACGCCAACCGTAGATAGACTGGTCCGCATCCCCAACCACACAGATATTTTTAAAGCGTGAAGCTAAGAGTTTGACCAGTTGGTACTGGGCATGGTTGGTATCTTGGTACTCATCAACATGGATGTATTGGAATTTTTGCTGGTAATAAGTCAAAACATCAGGATTTTGATCAAAGAGACGCAAGGTCAACATAATCAAATCATCAAAGTCAACCGACTCTGACTGACGAAGCTCTTTTTGGTAAGCCGTGTAACACTGAGCCACGATTTGCGTGTACATATCGCCAGCTTGGGCAGCATAAGCCACATCATCAATCAAATCATTCTTAGCATTGGAAATAGTCCCTAAGATGCTCCGTTCATTCCATTTTTTAGGATCCAGGTTCAACTGCTTGAGAATGCGTTTCATGAGAGTTCGCTGTTCACCAGGATCTACAATAGTGAAATTTCGGTTGTAGCCAATATGGTCCGCATCACGACGCAGGATACGAACACACATGGAGTGAAAAGTCGCAATCAAACAGTCCTGAGTGGCTGGATTGAGTCCGTAAGCACGTTCCTTCATCTCACGCGCAGCCTTGTTAGTAAAGGTAATGGCCAGGATATTCCATGGATTGACCAGCTTTTCATCAATCAGATAAGCAATGCGGTGGGTCAAAACTCGGGTCTTTCCAGAACCAGCCCCCGCCATGATTAACAAGGGCCCTTCTGTCGTTTGCACCGCCTCAGACTGACGGTCATTCATTCCATTTAATAATGCGTTCATCTTCTCTTCCTTACTCTTGAAGTCACTATTTCTATTATATCAGAATTCGGAGAAAATAGAAACTTTATAGAGAATAGACAAATAGCAAAATCCCATCGGAATATAGATGGGACTTCTTACAATACTTAACATGATTATCTAGTTGAATTATTTAAATCATAAAGAATCTCTAGTAAAGGTGTAGTATTCCAAGTATAAAAATAGTTATTTTTTTCCTCAATCCATCTACTAAAGTAATTTGGAAATTCACTTTTGAACTTACTTTCCAATTCATCAATCGTTTTAATACCTAATTGTTCACAATAATTGACAATTTTAGAAATTCTATCATCTTTAAATTTTCCACCAGGATACCTAATTGCTATCTTATGTTGATCATAATTTTCTTCAATAAAATTGATATAAGATTCACTTTCTAATAAGGCTGAAATACTTATAGAATCAATTTTTATACTTTTAGAATTCTCTTTGAATCCTTCTTCAACTCTATTAGTATATTCCTTTTCATATCGTTTAATTTCCATGAATTCCTCGTCAGCTAACTCAATTAAACCAGCTAACCTTGAAAATCTTCTTCTAATTTTTTCAGGAACATCCTGATCAGATTTATATCCAAAGTCATGTTCTATCTCCGCCCAAGCATGCTGCAAAATAGTCCTTATCTGAACTTCAAATTTTAATTCTTTATAATTAATATTTTCAGTTAATTCTGCTCTACTTCCTCCTAATTTTAAAATATAGTGTAAAGATACATAGCCAAATTTAGTAGGATCTTGAGTTTTTCGTTTATCAATAGAATTGTCCTGATCTAAATCAAATTCTTCTTCAAGTAAAGAAGCAATTTTATCTACATCGTCCGAAAAATATGTGATAATTCTAATTCCACAAATATCCGTTATTTCTGACAAACTGGAATATTTATAGTCTTTAGTTTCAATTTTTTTGCTTAAACTTTCTTTATCTTTAATCCTTCCTTTAATTTCATGAATTTGTATTTTTTCATTTTCCATAAGACTTTTAATTGTGGCTTCAATATATTCTAAAAGTCTCTCGTAATTATTTTTAGTTGAATCAAATTGTGACAATATTTCTTCCAAATTTTTTTCCATAATTCTATATCTCTCAATATACTAGAACAAACCTAATACTGTTCCGTCACTTTCAACATCCATGTTGAGGGCTGCTGGTCGTTTTGGAAGTCCTGGCATAGTCATGACATCGCCAGTTAAGGCAACGATGAAGCCTGCACCTAATTTTGGTACCAATTCACGAATGGTAATTTCAAAGTTTTCTGGCGCTCCAAGGGCATTTGGATTGTCTGAGAAACTATACTGAGTTTTAGCCATACAGATTGGCAATTTATCCCAACCATTTTGAACGATTTGAGCGATCTGTGTCTGAGCTTTCTTCTCAAAGTTCACTTTGCTACCACGGTAGATTTCAGTAACAATCTTTTCAATCTTTTCTTGGACAGAAAGGTCATTGTCATACAAACGTCTATAGTTAGATGGGTTTTCAGTGATAGTCTTGACAACCGTTTCAGCAAGGGCTACTCCACCTTCTGCGCCATCAGCCCAGACACTAGCCAACTCAACTGGTACATCGATTGAGGCACAAAGTTCTTTCAAGGCTGCAATTTCAGATTCTGTATCAGATACAAATTCGTTAATCGCAACAACTGCTGGAATACCGAACTTACGGATATTTTCAACATGGCGTTTCAAATTGGCAAAACCTGCACGAACTGCCTCTACATTTTCTTCTGTCAAAGCGTCTTTAGCTACACCACCATTCATCTTAAGGGCACGAAGGGTTGCGACGATAACAACTGCATCTGGAGATGTTGGCAAGTTTGGTGTCTTAATATCAAGGAATTTCTCAGCACCAAGGTCTGCACCAAAACCAGCTTCAGTAACTGTGTAATCAGCCAAGTGAAGGGCTGTTGTCGTTGCCAAAACAGAGTTACATCCATGAGCAATATTAGCAAATGGACCACCGTGTACAAAGGCAGGTGTACCGTAAATTGTTTGAACCAGGTTTGGCTTAATCGCATCCTTCAAAATCAAAGCTAAGGCACCTTCAACCTGCAAATCACCTACAGAAACTGGTGTACGGTCATAGCGATAACCGATAACAATATTAGCCAAACGGCGTTTCAAGTCCTCGATGTCTGTTGCCAAACAAAGAATTGCCATGATTTCGGAAGCAACTGTAATGTCAAAGCCATCCTCACGTGGAATTCCGTTAAGAGGACCACCAAGTCCAACGGTTACATGACGAAGAGCGCGATCGTTCAAGTCCACTACACGTTTCCAGAGAATACGGCGTTGGTCAATTCCTAGCTCATTTCCTTGGTGCAAGTGATTATCAATCAAGGCAGAAAGAGCATTGTTGGCAGTTGTAATAGCATGCATGTCTCCAGTAAAGTGGAGGTTGATGTCTTCCATTGGCAGCACTTGGGCGTAACCACCACCAGCAGCACCACCCTTGATACCCATTACTGGACCAAGAGATGGTTCGCGGATAGCAATCATGGTTTTCTTGCCAATCTTATTCAAGGCATCCGCCAGACCAATGGTAATAGTTGATTTTCCTTCACCTGCAGGCGTTGGATTGATGGCAGTAACCAAAATCAATTTCCCAACTGGATTGCTCTCAACTGCACGAATTTTATCAAAGCTGAGTTTAGCCTTGTACTTTCCATACAACTCCAAATCGTCATAAGAAATACCAAGTTTCTCTACAACATCAACGATTGGCTTCAACTCAATACTCTGTGCGATTTCAATATCTGTTTTCATTCAAAACTCCTCTAACCTCTTATATGATAATTCATTATAACACAAAACAAGATTTTTAACATCCTAAAACTCTCTAAACGTTCGTAAATATCCCTGTTTTTAAGGTTTTTAGAGTCCTTTCTTAAATTTTATATGGCTTTATAGTTTGAAACTATAGTAAATCTTCATTTTTACCAAAAATTTATCGCTTTCATTTTACTTACCGTTTATTTTTGTGTACAATAGTGCTATGAAAATTTTAGTTACATCGGGCGGTACCAGTGAAGCTATCGACAGCGTCCGCTCTATCACTAACCATTCTACTGGTCGCTTGGGGAAAATCATCACAGAAACCTTGCTTGCTGCAGGGCATGAAGTTTGTTTAATTACGACAAAACGAGCTGTGAAGCCAGAATCCCATCCCAACCTGACTATTCGAGAAATTAACAATACCAAGGACCTTCTACTGGAAATGCAAGAACGTGTTCAGGATTATCAGGTCTTGATTCACTCAATGGCTGTTTCTGACTACACTCCTGTTTATATGACAGGGCTTGAGGAAGTTCAGGCTAGCTCCAATCTAGAAGAATTTTTAAGCAGGCAAAATCATCAAGCTAAGATTTCTTCAACTGATGAGGTTCAGGTTTTATTCCTTAAAAAGACACCCAAAATCATCTCTCTGGTCAAGGAATGGAATCCTGCTATTCATCTGATTGGTTTCAAACTGCTGGTTGATGTTAACGAAGATCATCTAGTTGAAGTTGCTAGAAAAAGTCTTATCAAAGACCAAGCAGACTTGATTATTGCAAATGACCTGTCTCAAATTTCAGCAGATCAACATCGTGCAATCTTTGTTGAAAAAAATCAGCTTCAAACAGTCCAGACTAAAGAAGAAATTGCAGATCTCCTCCTTGAAAAAATTCAAGGCTATCATTCGTAGAAAGGAAAGCTATGGCAAACATTCTCTTGGCTGTAACGGGGTCAATCGCCTCTTACAAGTCGGCAGATTTAGTCAGTTCTCTAAAAAAACAAGGTCATCATGTCACTGTCTTAATGACTCAGGCTGCTACAGAGTTTATCCAACCATTGACACTACAGGTCTTATCACAGAATCCTGTCCACCTAGATGTCATGAAGGATCCCTATCCTGATCAAGTCAATCATATCGAACTTGGAAAAAAAGCAGATTTATTTATCGTGGCCCCTGCAACAGCTAACACTATTGCAAAACTAGCCTACGGCTTTGCGGACAACATAGTAACTTGTATTGCTCTAGCCTTGCCAAGTCATATTCCCAAACTCATCGCACCTGCTATGAATACAAAGATGTATGAACATCCAGCAACTCAGGCTAATCTGAAAACATTAGAAACCTACGGCTATCAGCTAATTGCTCCTAAGGAATCCCTACTAGCTTGTGGAGACCATGGACGAGGAGCTTTAGCCGACCTCACAATTATTTTAGAAAGAATAAAGGAAACTCTCGATGAAAAAACGATCTAATATTGCGCCCATTGCTATCTTCTTTGCAACCATGCTTGTGATTCATTTTCTAAGCTCACTTATCTTTAACCTTTTTCCATTCCCAATCAAACCGACCATCGTTCATATTCCTGTCATTATTGCCAGCATTATCTACGGTCCACGCGTTGGGGTTACACTTGGATTTTTGATGGGGCTACTTAGCTTGACGGTTAACACAATTACGATTCTGCCAACCAGCTACCTCTTCTCTCCTTTCGTACCAAATGGGAACATCTACTCAGCTATCATTGCCATTGTCCCACGTATTTTGATTGGTTTAACTCCTTACTTAGTCTATAAGCTGATGAAAAATAAGACTGGTCTGATTCTAGCTGGTGCCCTTGGTTCCTTGACAAATACTGTCTTTGTCCTTGGTGGAATTTTCTACCTTTTTGGAAATGTTTTTGATGGTAATATCCAAAAACTCCTAGCAACTGTTATCTCAACAAATTCGATTGCTGAATTAGTCATTTCCGCAGTTCTAACCTTAGCCATTGTTCCACGACTACAGACTTTGAAAAAATAAAAACAATCTCCACTTTCAAACCTGAAGGTGGAGATTTTGTTTGAAGTAGTTCCTTTTTAGTGAAATCTTTACCAATATTTATACTCAATGAACATCAAAGTGCAAACTAGGAGGCAAGCTGCAGGTTGCTCAAAACACTGTTTTAAGGTTGCAAATGGAAGCTGACATGGTTTGAAGAGATTTTCGAAGAATATTAACTTAAAAATGACCTATAAACCCAAGTAAATTCTTGCTTTATTGTCTTGTTTATAGTACCATACTAGTGTATATACAGTTAAAAAGGAGATTCTTATGAACACACGGAAAAAGACACAATTTATGACAATGACTGCCCTCTTAACGGCTATTGCGATTTTGATTCCAATTGTTATGCCTTTCAAGATTGTCATTCCACCTGCTTCTTACACTCTAGGGAGCCACATCGCTATTTTTATCGCTATGTTCTTGTCGCCCTTGATGGCAGTTTTTGTCATCCTAGCCTCTAGTTTTGGATTTTTGATGGCTGGCTATCCTATGGTTATCGTATTTCGAGCTTTTTCCCATATCTTTTTTGGGACTTTGGGAGCTCTTTACCTACAAAAATTCCCCGATACCCTAGATAAACCAAAATCTTCCTGGATTTTCAACTTTGTGTTAGCGCTTGTCCATGCCCTTGCTGAAGTATTAGCCTGTGTCCTTTTTTACGCCACTTCTGGTACTAATGTAGAAAATATGTTTTATGTTCTATTTGTGCTAGTTGGATTTGGCACAATTATCCATAGTATGGTAGACTATACATTAGCACTAGCTGTCTATAAAGTGCTTCGAAAACGCCGTTAAAAGGAAAAGCTATGACAAAAGATCGCAAACAAGCCCTGCTCCAACTCTTGAAAGAAGCTCCTAAAGCCCTCAACGGCCAAAGTTTGGCTGAACATTTTCATGTCACACGTCAGGTCATTGTACAGGATATTGCAATTTTGAGAGCCGATGGCGCTCCTATCCTATCCACCAATCGTGGCTACGTCTATAAGCAAATTGATACTAACCCTTATGTTCATAAACTTTTTAAAGTGAAACATGAAGTTGAAGAAATCGGTCAAGAACTCCTCGCTATCGTAGATAATGGTGGACGTGTTCAAAACACCTTGATTGACCATCCCGTTTATGGAGAAATTGAAACCTTGCTTAAACTTTCTTGCCGCCGAGACGTTCAACATTTTCTAGAACAAGTCGAGCATTCTGATTTTAGACCTTTATCTGAATTAACAGATGGGGTCCATTACCACCTAGTCGAAGCCGAAACACAACAAGACCTCCACTATATCGAGGAGGCCTTGGATCAGCTCGGTTATTTAGTAAAAGACTAGAAAATTTTCTTTTCCAAATCGTCTTCTGTACGGCGAGGGTAGAAAAATTCAGATTTGTCCGGAGCTTCCATCATTTCCATCAAAGGTAACATATCATAGGCCAGATCCAAGTTTGGAATCTGGTCTTTTTGCACCCAAGAAATTTCTCTTTCATCTGAAGAGCGAAGGGTACCAGAGAACTCAGTCGTTTTATAGTCAATTGAACTATAAAAAACCTCCAGATTAGGAACTATGATTGAATTCACTAACCTGGAGGTTTTAGATAATTATTCGACTCTTACAAATTTGCTAGCCATTTTAGCAAGTAAATATACTGATTAAACTTCTTCATCCTCTTTACGACGACGTCCTCCTACAAGACCTAAACTAAGTAAAGCACTTGTAATTGCAACTGGAATAGCTAATGTTGATTTTACTGTACCAGTATTAGGTAATGCTTTCGCTGCGGTCTTAAGCGATTCTAGGTCTCCATTGTTGTGGACGCCTCGAATTGCTGCTTCACCTGCGGTTTTCGCTGCTGCTACTGCATCGGCATCGACTGCTGAAGTAATCTGACCTTCTGCTTCTGTTTTCTTAGTGTCTACTGCGTTTGTTTGCGTTACGCGGTCTGCACTTGTAACACTATTATCAGAGGCGATTTCTGATTTTTCTGCTTTCGCCGCTTCTTCTAGTGCTGCTTTCGCATTAGATTTTACAGTTGCTAAGTTTCCTGGGGTGTGAACACCTTCAATCGCTGTTTTAGCAGTTTCTTTCGCTTGTGCGACTTTATCTGCATCATTTACTGACGCTGCATCGATGGCTTGTTCACCTTGAGTTTTCTTAGTATTAACTTCTTGTACCTTAGCTGTCTTCTCTGTAGTCGTTAAACTTTTATCTCCGTTAATAGCGGTGATCTCTGCTTGAGCAATTCTACCTAATTCAGCTTTGGCATTAGATTTTACAGTTGCTAAGTTTCCTGGGGTGTGGACACCTTCAATCGCTGTTTTAGCAGTTTCTTTCGCTTGTGCGACTTTATCTGCATCATTTACTGACGCTGCATCGATAGCTTGTTCACCTTGAGTTTTCTTAGTATTAACTTCTTGTACCTTAGCTGTCTTCTCTGTAGTCGTTAAACTTTTATCTCCGTTAATAGCGGTAATCTCTGCTTGAGCAATTCTACCTAATTCAGCTTTGGCATTAGATTTTTCTGCACCAAGATCAAATGCTGGTTTAGGTGCTTTTGGAATTACCACAGGATCACTCATATCAGATGCAGTTTCTCTAGTTGTAAAAGTATTGCCATATGCATCTCTAGGAGGTATTCCGCCCTTTGCGATATTTTTAACAGTAATTCGATCATTTTCTCTCAGTGCATTAGTTGGTGTCCACGTTGCCTGTCCATTTGTTGCATTTACTTCAGTTTGCTTTTGCCCATTAAGATAAAATTCTACTTTACTTATAGATGTATTCGCAACTGTTGCTGTAACAACCGGCTTTTTCCCTTCTGCATTTACTAAATCAGCAACACTTACAGTAGGTTTTTTAGGTTTTACGGTTATCGGAATCTTTAATGTTGTTATTTGCGAATTACTATTTTTATTATTTAGTATGTGAACATGTAAATCGTAAGTTCCAATCATATCATTCGGAATTTGACCTACTAATTTCACATTGCTTCCACCATCGAACGGTGCAATACCATCTCTATATTTATTAGTATACTCAATCCTTGGTCCAGTATTAGGGGTTGTAGTAATATTTATATCTCGACTAGAAATCACACTCTTATCGTATCTAACTTTAATAATGACCTTCTTGCCATATCCTAATTCTTCACCAGCAACTAAACTAGATAAATCTGCGCCGTCGGTTTCATATCTGAAATTTGCATTGTTTGGAGCAGCTCGTAGTCCACTACCTTCAGGTAAAGTAATCCCATTCAAGATATGATTATGTCCTGCGATATTCCTATCATTTGGCTCAGTATTTTGGGCTTTCTTCCCTACTGTTTCTTTACCATTTGTTGTATCTAGTTTAGGAGTGTTTTCCTCTAGTGGTTTATGAGTCATTCTCACACGTCTTAAACTACTGTTTTTGTAATTAACTAACTCTTTATATACCGAATTAACTTCCTCTTGATTTTTAGCAATTGTTAATACTTCTTTAGCTTTTGCAACTTTTTCTTTTAATCCCTTTACTGAATCCTCAGTGTATTTTTCTGGTTCTAATTTGTCAATTTCTTTTAAAAGCGTTTCCAATTTGGTTTTATTAGTGAACACTTCCTCGACTTTGTCATCTTTTACAGATTTTTTGATTTCTGCAGTCTGATTAACAAGTGTCACAGCATTCTCTGATACTTCAAACTCTTTTTTATCTTGAACTTTAGAACCAGATCTATCTTCCTTGTTAGAAGCTTTATCTTCAGTCTTAGAGTGAAGTTGACGTACTTGCTCTGTAAGAAATTGAACTCGACTTACTTGACTTGCAATCGCTTCCTCAGAAATATTTTCTCCATTAAGTAAACGGTTATTTTCATCGGTTAATTGAATAAGTTGATTAGATAAACTTACTAAACTTTCCTCGTCTACTTTTGCAATCGCAGCTTGAAGTTCACTAATAGCCTGAACGAGAGGAGACTTATCCACTAGCTTCTGAGCAACTGGTGTTTTATCACCCACTACTTCCTCTTTTGATTTCTCTATAGGATTCTCTTTAGGTGGAACTCCTTCTGTCAGTTCCGTAACACCAGCATTTACCTTTTCAGTATTAGCCGTAACAGGTGATACAGGTAAAGCATCTGCCTTTACCGCACCATTTGCAAAAAACATTAATGCCGCAACTGCAACACTTGCAGCACCAAAATGGTACTTACGAATAGAATAACGGAATACCTTTTCTCCGTTCACTTCTCGATTTGATTTTCTCATCTAATCGCCTCTCTCTTATTTTTATTTTTGAGGTACTAAAAAATACCCCCCCCTTAAATATTTTAGGAATTTAAGGAAAGGATATGCTTTTTTAATTTTGGGTACCACACTTGTTTTAAAAACATAGTACACTTTCTATTTTACATCTTTCTTAGAAAAATTAACAGTATAACCCATATATTTTTTCTAATTTAGCATTTAAGCTAACTTCTCAAAGTAACTTCCACTTGCCTGACCAAAGTGGAAATTAGTCTAAAACGGATTTTTATGGTGGAATTAAGTGTGAGACGTTTGAG
>NZ_PNGD01000017.1:53793-64527 GCF_002871495.1 Streptococcus sp. UMB0029 | reverse complement strand
CCGCCAGCGTTCGTCCTGAGCCAGGATCAAACTCTCATTAAAAGTTTGAGTTCTCACTCATTTCTGTCACTGACAGATTTATTGTTTTTTCATTGTTCAGTACTACAACCTTAGTTGTAGTGCCCTGCACATTGGTTCGTCTTGTTCAGTTTTCAAAGGTCTTTGTCACTCACTTCTCTCAAGTGACAACTATATTAGTATATCACAGTCGCTTTCGCTTGTCAACACTTTTTTGAAACTTTTTTAAACTTTTTTCATCAAGTGTTCCATCCACAACATACCATAGTCCGTACGGGATTCGAACCCGTGTTACCGCCGTGAAAAGGCGGTGTCTTAACCCCTTGACCAACGGACCAGAGCTGTTATTTTCAACTCTTACTATTATACCCACTTTTCAAACTTTGTCAACTACTTTTTCTATTTTTTTCAAATTAAGTAGAAAGAGCCAGAATTACACTGACTCTTCTATTGATTATTAAACTTAGAAGCACGTTCTTCTCCCCACCAATATGGGATTAGTTCTGCGACTTTCACTGTCTTTCTTGTATTGTAGTCCATCATGAATTCTGCATCTTTATTTTCAGCATTAAGCTCTAAAAGGAACTCTCTACAAGCACCGCAAGGCATGGCTGAACTTCCACCATACGGCGGTTTGTCTCGAAAGGCTAAGACTTTTTTAACCTTCGTTTGCCCTGAAAATTGGTACATATTAAAGAGTGCCGCACGCTCTGCGCAGAGATGGAATACTCCACAGGTTCCCTCCATACAGAATCCTGTAAATAGTTGTCCATCTTCTGCTTCTACTGCGGTAACGACATGATTAGCATAAACAAAATCAGATACTTCATGTGGATTATACAATTTCTGTGCTTCTTCGTACATCTTTTCCCAGATGTCCATTATTGTACCCTTCTTACTTAGAGATTTCCTTTAACATATTTTCGATATGCTGGATTGATTTTTCACGACCTAACAA
Source organism: Streptococcus sp. UMB0029 (assembly GCF_002871495.1). Classification (GTDB taxonomy): domain Bacteria; phylum Bacillota; class Bacilli; order Lactobacillales; family Streptococcaceae; genus Streptococcus. Next base: position 63,551 of record NZ_PNGD01000017.1, on the reverse strand, counting down.
GAAGATCGTATCTGGTAATTCTGGTCCATGCATTTCACCTGAAACAGCAATACGAATAGGCATGAAAAGATTTTTTCCTTTAATACCTGTTTCTTTTTGGACTGCTTTAATTTGTGGGAAGATATTTTCTGTCACAAATTCATCATCTGTCATCGCCTCAAGTTTTGCTTTGAAGACTTCAAGAACTGTTGGGACTGTTTCCCCCGCCATGACTTCACGCTCTGCTTCTGTCAATTCTGGGAAATCTGAGAAGAAGAGATTTGTCAATGGGATAATCTCATCTACTGATTTCATTTGTGGTTTATAGAGTTCAACTAGTTTTTCAGCCTTGTCAGTTAAACGGTCTGCTTCCTCTAAGAATGGTTTTGCCATTTCAAAGATAGTTTCTAGGTCTGCATTCTTGATATAATCATTGCTCATCCAGTCGAGTTTCTTCTGATCAAAGGCTGCTGGTGACTTACTGAGGCGGTTTTCATCGAAAAGTTTAATGAGTTCTTCACGAGAGAAGATTTCATCTTCGCCACCTGGGTTCCAACCAAGAAGAGCAATGAAGTTAAAGACTGCTTCTGGAAGGTAACCTTTCTTTCGATAATCTTCAATAAATTGAAGTGTATTAGTATCACGTTTAGATAACTTCTTACCCGTCTCAGAGTTGATAATCAAGGTCATGTGACCGAACTCTGGGGCTTCCCAACCAAGTGCTTCATAAACCATAAGTTGTTTTGGTGTATTAGCAATGTGGTCGTCTCCACGGATAACGTGAGAGATTTGCATATCGTGGTCATCGATAACAACGGCAAAGTTGTAAGTTGGGTAACCATCTTTCTTTTGGATAACCCAGTCACCACCGATATTGCCACCTTCAAATTCGATATCGCCTTTAACCATATCATGCCACTTATAGATACCTGACTCATTGACAGCCAAGCGCACAGTTGGGATAATGCCTGCTGCTTCGCGTTCTGCGATGTAAGCCACTTTCTCCTCTTCATTCATACCAAGGTATTCATTGACATAGCGAGGCGTTTCACCAGCTGCTTCTTGGCGTTCGCGTTCAGTTGCTAATTCTTCTTCTGTAACGTAAGATTTATAGGCTTTTCCTTCAGCTAATAATTGGTCGATGTATTTTTGGTACAAGTCCAAACGCTCAGACTGGCGGTAATTTTCATGTGTTTCTGGGCTTTCATCCCAATCCATGCCCAACCAACGAAGGTTTTCAAGCTGTGAACGTTCTCCATCCTCGACATGACGTTTACGGTCAGTATCTTCGATACGAATGATAAAAGTTCCACCATGATGACGTGCGTAAAGGTAGTTGAACAATGCTGTACGGGCATTCCCGATGTGTAGTAGTCCTGTTGGACTTGGTGCGTAACGTACGCGGATATCTTTTGACATAGTTTCTCCTATAAAGTCTCTAGGCGTCTGCCTTTTTACTTTCTATATTATATCACAAGTCTTGGCTGAGTCCAATCTCTATGAATAAAGAGACTAAAAAGAGTGGACAAACCACTCTTTTCTTCTATTATAGACGTGCGTTAAGTTCTTTGCTCAATTCTTCAAATCCTGGTTTTCCAAGAAGGGCGAACATATTACGTTTGTAAGCTTCAACACCTGGTTGGTCAAATGGATTGATGGCATTCAAGTAACCAGAAAGGGCGATAGCCAATTCGAAGAAGTAGATTGTATAGCCAAGAGTGAAAGCGTCTTGCTCTGGAAGAGTCACGTACATGTTTGGTACATCACCATCTGTGTGGGCAAGAAGAACACCATCAGTCGCTTTTTTGTTTACAAAGTCAACGTCTTTTCCTTGAAGGTAACCAAGTCCATCAAGGTCTTCTTCCAAGCTAGGAATAATCACGTTTTTACGAGGTTTGTCAACACGGACAACTGTTTCAAACATGATACGAGTTCCTTCTTGGATAAATTGACCAAGTGAGTGCAAGTCAGTTGAGAAGTTGGCTGAAGTTGGGTAGATACCTTTTTGGTCTTTTCCTTCTGATTCACCAGCCAATTGTTTCCACCACTCTGAGAAGTATTGAAGTGATGGCTCATAGTTTACCAAGATCTCAGTTGCATAACCTTTACGATAAAGGATGTTACGAACTGCTGCGTATTGGTAAGCTTCGTTTTCAGAGATTTTATCTGAAGTGTAGTCTTTGCGAGCTGCATTCGCACCTTCCATAAGGGCTTTGATGTCAGCGCCTGATGCTGCGATTGGAAGCAAACCAACGGCTGTCAATACTGAGAAGCGTCCACCGATATCATCTGGAACAACAAATGTTTCCCAACCGTTAGCGTCTGCTTCAACCTTAACAGCACCTTTTTGGCGGTCAGTTGTTGCATAGATACGTTTGTTTGCTTCTTCTTGACCGTATTTCTTAACCAAAAGTTCTTTGAAGACACGGAAAGCAATAGCTGGTTCAGTTGTTGTACCTGATTTAGAAATCACGTTTACTGAGAAGTCTTTATCAGCTACGTACTCTACCAAGTCAGCAAGGTAAGTAGATGAGATTGAGTTTCCTGCGTAAAGGATTTGTGGGGCCTTACGTTCTTCTTTTGTTTGCAAGTTCGCAAAGTGGTGGTTCAAGAAGTCGATTGCTGCTTTAGCACCAAGGTAAGATCCACCGATACCGATAACAACCAAAACATCGCTGTCTGACTTGATTTGCTCAGCAGCTTTCAAGATGCGGTCAAATTCTTCGCGGTCGTAGTTTTCAGGAAGGTCCAACCATCCCAAGAAGTCGCTACCAGCACCAGTTCCTTTACGGATCAATTCATCTGCTGCTGTTACTTGTGATTGCATGTATTCCACTTCATGTGGTGCAACAAATTTATCTAAGACTTTTGAATAATCAAATTTAATATGTGACATGTTATTCCTCCAATATTTCTTCTTTTCTATCATAACGCTTACCTTCGTTTTTTTCAAGTTTTTTTGTCGAATTTCTCCAATTTTTATCAGAATTCAAACGTTTGCGTAAAAATCCCACATTCCAAAAATTTTGAAAAAATAAAAGAAAGAACGACCAGATGTTCCAGTCGTTACAGTTCATTCAATAAATACTCAAATAGTTCTAAATTGCCATCTTCTTCATTAACTAGAAACTCTGGATGCCACTGCAAACCGATAATGCGGTGTTCGTCGATAGACTCAATCGCTTCGATGGTCTGGTCTCTTGGATCAATAGCGGTTACACGGAAATTAGGTGCCAAATCTTTAATGCTTTGACGATGGACAGAGTTAACCTGACTTTCTTTTCCAAATAGCTTAGCCACCACGCTTCCTTCTACTGTCTCAATAGAGTGAGATGTTCCGAAAGGCAGTCCTTGCCAGTGACCTTCGATTTCTTGATTGAGGGTTCCACCAAAGGCAACATTGACAAGTTGGACACCGCGACAGATTGCCATAATTGGTTTATTCTGACGAAGCGCTTCTTTCAAGAGGGCCAATTCAAATTCATCACGGACCAGATTGTAATCATCGCTCTCGATGGTCTTTTTCTCTCCATAAAACTGAGGATGGACATTTTGACCGCCTGTCAAAATCAATTTATCAATCATTTCTACATAATCGCGTACAACTGACTCATCACCAACAGGAATGACTAAAGGGAGACCACCGACTTGACGAATGCTCTCTGCGAATCTACAAGATACAGATGAATGAATATTTTTGCCTTCTGCGTCTACGGGACATAGATTTGCAGCAACTCCTACAACCGTTCTAGGCATGATGTCTCTCCTTTCGAATGTTAATACTCTTCGAAAATCTCTTCAAACCACGTCAGCGTCGCCTTACCGTACTCAAGTACAGCTTGCGGCTAGCTTCCTAGTTTACTCTTTGATTTTCATTGAGTATAACGATAGTCCTATCATATCACTCAAAATGCCTTTCGTCTAATATGTTTTTTTTAAGTCCGTGATAAATATTTCTTATGAACAAGAAAAAGCTGCCCACATAGGACAACTTTTTTCTTATTCAAAGACAAATTGATTGTGATAAAGTTCTGAATAGAAGCCACCTAGTTTCAAGAGTTCATGGTGGTTACCGCGTTCAATGACTTCTCCATCTTTAAGCACAATAATCTGGTCTGCATTGAGAATGGTTTTCAAGCGGTGGGCAATAACGAAACTTGTTCTTCCTGCTACAACCGCCTCCATGGCATGCTGAATCTTGCTTTCTGTCACTGTATCTACGTTTGAAGTTGCTTCATCGAGAATGAGAACTTCTGGATCTGTCATCAGAGTTCGAGCGATAGAAATCAATTGCTTCTGTCCTGTTGAGAAGATGCTCTGGTCATCATCTATAAGAGTATCGTACTTATCAGGTAAGCTTTCGATATAGTCATGAATGTGGGTTGCTTTGGCTGCTGCCTCAACCATTTCCTGACTTGCATCTGGCACACCGAAACGGATATTGTCTCGAATGGTTCCGCTAAATAAAACCGAATCTTGCAAGACAATCCCTACCTTACTTCTGAGACTATCCAAGTCATAGTCACGAATGTCTTTACCATCAAAATAAATATCGCCAGCATCAACATCATAAAAGCGATTGATGAGGTTCATAATAGTGGTTTTCCCTGAACCTGTCGGACCAACAACTGCTGTCATCTGTCCTTTCGGGGCAGAAATGCTGACATCTTTCAAAATGGGTTTATCAGGCAAGTATGAAAAATCAATATGACTAATTTCAACACCTTCTTGCAACTTAGTGAAGATTGGAGCCTTTTCAGGTCGGATTTCTTCCTCTGCGTCAAACATTTCCTGAATCCGTTCAGCACCTGTAAAGGCCAACTGAAGACTCCCCCAACTAGCTGCAACTTGGATAATAGGCTGGTAGTACTGCTGTGAAAATTGGGCAAACATCACAATCAAACCTAGAGCTGTGCTTGTTTCAATAGACTTATCATTCAAAAGTACAGCTGAACCAGCAAAGATGACGATGGCTGTATTAACCAGACTCATGCCATTCATGACAGGGAAAAGAATTCCTGAGAACATTCTTCCTTTAAAGGTCGCCTTGCGCACGCGCTCATTTTGTTCAAGAAATCCTGCCATCATATCCTCTTGAATTCCTTGCACAATCACGGCTTTTTGGCCTGAAATACTCTCGTCCATATAGGCGTTGAGGTTCCCTACCTCTTTTTGCTGGAGGTTGGTGTATTTGCGTGCCATTTTTACAATAAAAATCAGCATAAGGAAGGCCACTGGTGTGCTGGCAATAGTGATAAGGGCCAGCGTCACATTTCTCGAAAACATGACAAGAATCAGACCAATGTATAGAACGATGTTGCTCATGACCTGAATCAAGCTTTCGTTAAAGGCTTGGAGGATATTATCCAAATCACTGGTAAAACGAGATAAGATATCGCCATCTTGTCGGCGGTCAAAGAAAGAAACCGTCAAGCGAGCAAGCTTACCGAAGAGGCCTTTGCGCATCTCATTGGTAGATTCTGCAATCACGCGCGTCATGAGACACATGTATATGACACTGGAGATAAAGAGAACCAAAACTAGCAGGCCAAGATTGACCATGATTCCTGATAGACTTTGCCAAACAAGTTCTGGATTGCCATCTTGATAAGCTTGAACTAAATTAGCTAGCTGCGTCACTGCTTGTCCAGAAAAGACCGGAAAGAGGGCTTGGGCAAGAGTTGCTAGAACAATCATCAGGATAACAACTACAAATGATAGCTTATAGACTTTAAAATAATTCCAAAAAAATTGAACTGTCTTCATTTTACTCCTCCTTTCCTTTCTGTGTTTCGTAGATTTCACGGTAAACGGCATTGTTGGCAACCAAGTCTGCATGCGTACCTTGACCAATCAATCGTCCTTGATCTAGAACCAAGATTTTATCTGCATGAACAACCGAGCTAATCTTTTGCGCGATGATAATGGTTGTTGTTCCCTTCAAGTCCTTATTCAAGGCTTCTTGCACTAGACGCTCTGACTTGGCATCCAAGGCCGAGGTCGAATCGTCAAAAATCAGAATACGTGGATTGCTGACAATCCCACGCGCAATCGACATCCTTTGCTTTTGCCCACCAGAGAAGTTGGTTCCCCGTTCCTCAACTGGACTTTCAAAGGTTTTCTCCATACGATGAATGAATTCACTAGCTTGGGCAATGTTGGCTGCTCGCTCCATTTCAAATAGAGTGGCATCACCCTTACCCTGTCTCAAGTTATCTGCAATCGTTCCACTAAAGAGAATGGCACGTTGGAGAACGATAGAAACTGTTTTACGCAGGGTCCCTTCACTCACTTCTCGAATATCCTTACCTCCGATTTTGATAGCCCCTTCCTGTGGGTCAAAGAGACGTGGAATCAATTGAGCCAAGGTTGATTTTCCTGCACCAGTCGCTCCAACGACACCAACCATCTGACCAGGTTCAATAGTAAAGCTCACATCTTTCAGCATCGGTTCCTTATCCATTGGATAGGTAAAGGTCACATTTTCAAAGCTAAGACTGCCGACCAACTCTTCATCTGGGACATCCTTGAAGGTCATGGCTGGCTCTGCATCCAAAATTTCTCGAATACGACGCATAGAAATCATGGCACGACTGACAGAATTTCCCAAAAATCCAACCATGACAATGGTAAAGATAATCTGGCTTAGGTAATTGACAAAGGAAGCAATGGAGCCAACAACTGACGGATCCGACTGAACCATCCCTGCAACTAGCCAAATAGAGAGGAATACCGCCCCATAACCGACCAACATCATAAAAGGTTCCACTACTGAAAAGGCATAACCGATGTAAAGATTTTGACCGAGTAGCTCGTCTGAAACCTCCGTAAACTTAGCAAACTGCTCTTTTTCTTGGACAAAGGACTTGACCACTCGAACACCCCGCAGATTTTCCTTGGCAATGGCATTGATGCGTTCAAGAAGGGTTTGAAACTTGGCAAAACGAGGTCCCATCATTCCCATCATGACAGCAGTCAAACCAAAAATCAAGACTACCATGAGAACAATCACCCACCACAGAGAAGGTAAGGTTTGAACCGCCAGGATAAACGAACCGATGAACAAGAGGGGAAGTCTGAAAAGAATTTGAAAGGTCATCATGACCACGTTCTGAATCTGGTTGATATCATTTGTCATTCGAACGACTAGATTTCCCGCATTAAATTGTTCAATATTGGCATAAGAAAAGGTTTGGATTTTACGGAAGGCATCCTCTCGAAGGTCGGATGAAACTCCTTGGGCAATATAGGCTGCAAGGACAACATTGAGCCCACCAGCAACCAGACCGACCAAGGCCACACCAATCAACCAAGCTCCGATACTATAAATAGCTTCATATTTCCCAGCAAGGAGGGCGTCTAACACTTCCTGCAGATAACGCGGTTGCAGAAGTGAACTAGCAACCATCAAGCCTGTCATCAGAAGCGAAGCCAAGGCCTGCCACTTGTAGGTTTTTACTTTCTGAATCAGCATATTTTCTCCTTAAAAAATAGACAAAAGGGAGCGACAATGCGTCAGCTCCTTCTCATTCTGTTTGTGTGATGTTATTCTAGCAAAAAAGTGGGGGATTGTCAAAGAAGTCTCCTTGATATAGCTAGAATGACAAGTAATTCATTCTTTATAATTTTTGTTTTAACTCGACCAAGACATTCATAGCCTGCATAGGTGTCATATTGTAAACATCTAGTTTAGCTAATTCTGCTAGGATAGGATGCTCTTCTGCCGTATCAAATAGTGAAATCTGTTCTGTGACAGCACTTGTTTGCCTCATGGGAGCAGGACTTTCTGTTCCTTGACTCTCTAACTGAGTCAAAATCTTATCCGCCCTTGCTAAAAGGTCTGCTGGCAAGCCTGCAATCTTGGCAACATGGATACCATAGGATTTATCAGCTGGCCCTGGTTCAATCTTGTGAAGGAAGGTGACCTGCCCATCCTGCTCCAAAGTTGCCACGTGGACATTGACCAAGTGTTGTAAACTAGACTCCAGACTAGTCAACTCATGGTAGTGGGTCGCAAAGAGGGTCTTGGCTCCGATGTACTCATGGATGTATTCGATGATGGACTGGGCAAGAGCCATCCCGTCATAAGTTGCAGTTCCCCGTCCCAATTCATCAAAGAGAATGAGAGAGTCCTTGGTCGCATGCGAAATGGCATTGTTAGCCTCCATCATCTCTACCATGAAGGTTGATTGACCTGAAACCAAGTCATCTGCTGCTCCGATACGGGTAAAAATCGCATCAAAAATCGGTAAATGGGCGCTTTCTGCTGGCACATAAGACCCCATCTGGGCCATAACCGACGTCATGGCTAACTGACGCATATAGGTTGACTTTCCGCTCATGTTGGGCCCTGTAATCAGTTGAATACTGGTATCTTCTGCCATCTGAATCGTATTTGGAATATAGGTCTGAGCCCCCATAACCTTTTCAACGACAGCATGGCGCCCTTTCTGGATATCAATTCGCGAATCATCTCCGAATTCAGGTCGAATCAAATGCTGGGTTTCAGCCACAACTGCTAGACTCTGTAAGACATCAACTGTCGCAATGCCTTGAGCTAAAGCCTGCAAACGCTGGATATACTTGCTGACCTCTTCACGAATACGCATAAAAATTTCGTACTCTAGATTAGCTGACTTCTCACGCGCCTCCAACATATCTCCCTCGATACGGGCCAATTCCTCAGTTCCAAAACGTTCTGAGTTTTTCAGCGTTGCCTTGCGGAAAAAGTGAGCTGGAACATTTCCCAGTTGCGAATTGGTCACATGGAAATAGTAGCCATCCTTCTTATTGTAGTCAATCTTGAGCGTACTGATACCAGAATTTTCTCGCTCCTTTGCTTCAATTTCAGCAATCCAGCTGGTCCCTTCTCTGAGCACTCGGCGGTATTTATCCAAAGTCTCATCAAACCCCGTCCGGATAATACCCCCATCTGTAATCACATGAGGAGCTTCAGGAGCAATCGCTGCGCTAATCAAACTCTCCAACTCAGGGATTCCATCCAGTTGTGCGATAAGATAGGCTAGAGCAGGTTGCTCCATCCCCTCTAAAATCGCACGGATCCGTGGCACACTGGACAAGGTAGTCGCCAATTGCAAGAGATCCTTAGGATTGGTTTTGCCAAAAGAAACCCGACTAGCCAAACGTTCGATATCATAAACACCCTTGAGACTGTCTGTCAAATCACTGCGCTCAAAGAAGTGGTCAAGAAAGACCTGCACCACCTCTTGACGTTGGACGATTCGCTCCTTATCAATCAAGGGACGGTGAATCCAAGAACGTAACAGACGCATTCCCATAGCCGTCTTGGTTTCATCCAAAAGCCAGAAAAGACTGCCTTGTTTCTTGCCTGAACGGGCATTTTCAACCAAATCCAGACTAGCCTTGGTCGCATAATCCATCTGCAAGAAATCTTTGATTTCATAGCGGATAACAGGCTTGAGGTGGTTCAATTCCCTCATCTGGGTTCGATGGACATACTGGAGCAACTTACTAGATGCCGCTTGCTCCACCGCTGCTAATCGTGAATCCAGTAAATGAAGGTCTTCAAAGCCTTCTTTTTCATAGGAAAGCACCAGATTCATCTGGCGACTGAGGATTTGTTCTTCTTCCTCAGACAAGTCATAGCCCAGCACCACTTCTCGAGCCTTGAGGTTACGGATTTCCCCACAAACCAGCGTGAAATCCAAAAGACCTGTCACATAAAAATCACCTGTCACTAGATCCATATAAGCTAGACCAAACTGATTGCCATCACGGTCTATGGCAACCAAGAAATT
>NZ_PNGD01000017.1:0-53472 GCF_002871495.1 Streptococcus sp. UMB0029 | reverse complement strand
CCCGCCATAGGAATCGGATTGTCGGCATTCTTGTTGCGACTCGTTAAGGAAATTTCCAGAATCTGCGCAGCATTGACCGCATCCTCATAAAATAATTCATAAAAATCACCCATACGAAAGAGCAAAAAAGCATCTGGGTATTGCTTTTTAATATCCACATACTGTTGCATGCCGGGTGATAGCTTTTCTGTCGCCATTTTCCGTCTCTCCTTGTCAAAAATAAGTCTTGAGAGCAACTCCCAAGACCTTACTTATCTTTCATCAAATCTAGCAAACGATCTTCCATGAGTTTGGCAACGTGCTGGTCTCGACAAATGACCAATAAGGTATTGGCACCAGCAACTGTTCCTAAAATCCATTCATCTTTGTTTGCATCTACAATATTTGCCAAAACAGAGGCTTCGCCCAATTTGGTATGAAGCACCAAGGTAAACTCTGCTCTTGCAACACCTTCTAAATGATGAGACAAAAATTCAACCAAATCAATCTTTTCTGTCTCATTTGCTAGTACATAATACACCATATCATTTTTCTTGACCTTGGTCAAGCCGATTTCGCGCAAATCACGAGACAAGGTTGTTTGCGTCACAAAAACATTATGTGCCTCCAACCGATCTTGAATTTCTTTTTGTGTACTTAATTTCTCCTCAGTAATCATTTTTTTTATTAACTGATGACGATCTCTTTTTCTCATAAAATCCTCTTATGTGAATATTTATAACTATTTTTATAACTATATTATACCAAAAAAATAGGAGATTTCAAAAATTTTTTCTTCTTTCTTTAAAATTGTGATAAAATAGTAGAAAAGTCCAAAAAGGAGCTCTTAATGAATACAAAAGAATTGATTGCTAGCGAATTGGCTAGTATCATTGATAGCCTGGACCAAGAGGCTATTTTAAATTTACTGGAAACCCCTAAAAACTCAGAAATGGGAGACATCGCTTTCCCCGCTTTTTCTCTTGCAAAAGTCGAACGTAAAGCACCTCAAATGATTGCGGCTGAACTGGCTGAAAAAATTAACAGCCAAGCCTTTGAAAAGGTTGTTGCAACAGGACCTTACGTTAACTTTTTCCTTGATAAATCTGCCATTTCTGCTCAAGTATTGCAAGCTGTTATCACTGAAAAAGAACACTATGCTGACCAAACTATTGGCAAACAAGAAAATGTTGTTATCGACATGTCTAGTCCCAATATCGCTAAGCCATTCTCTATTGGCCACCTACGCTCAACTGTTATCGGAGATAGCTTATCACATATTTTCCAAAAAATCGGTTATCAAACGGTCAAGGTCAACCACTTGGGAGACTGGGGTAAACAGTTTGGGATGTTGATTGTTGCCTACAAAAAATGGGGCGATGAAGAAGCTGTAAAAGCTCATCCAATCGATGAACTTCTTAAACTCTATGTCCGCATCAACGCTGAAGCTGAAAATGACCCTAGCTTGGATGAAGAAGCACGCGAATGGTTCCGTAAACTTGAAAATGGAGACGAGGAAGCTCTCGCACTTTGGCAATGGTTCCGTGATGAAAGTTTGGTGGAATTTAACCGTCTTTACAATGAATTACAAGTCGAATTTGACAGCTACAATGGAGAAGCCTTCTACAACGATAAGATGGATGCAGTTGTAGACATTCTTTCTGAAAAAGGCCTTCTTGTTGAATCAGAAGGTGCCCAAGTTGTGAATCTTGAGAAATATGGAATTGAACATCCAGCCCTTATCAAAAAATCTGATGGTGCAACTCTCTACATCACACGTGACTTGGCTGCAGCTCTTTACCGTAAAAACGAATACCAATTTGCTAAATCTATCTACGTCGTTGGTCAAGAGCAATCTGCCCACTTTAAACAACTCAAAGCTGTTTTGCAAGAGATGGGCTACGATTGGAGTGACGACATTACCCACGTTCCTTTTGGTTTGGTTACAAAAGAAGGGAAGAAACTCTCTACTCGTAAAGGGAATGTCATCTTGCTAGAGCCTACAGTTGCAGAGGCTGTTAGCCGTGCCAAAGCCCAAATTGAAGCTAAAAATCCTGAACTTGAAAATAAAGACCAAGTAGCGCATGCTGTTGGGGTTGGAGCCATTAAATTCTATGACCTCAAGACCGACCGTACAAATGGATACGACTTCGACCTAGAGGCTATGGTATCCTTCGAGGGGGAAACTGGACCTTATGTTCAATACGCCTACGCTCGTATCCAATCTATCTTGCGCAAAGCGGATTTCAAACCAGAAACAGCTGGCAACTATAGCTTGAATGATGCTGAAAGCTGGGAAATCATCAAACTCATCCAAGACTTTCCACGTATTATCAACCGTGCGGCGGATAACTTTGAACCTTCTATCATTGCTAAATTTGCAATTAGCCTGGCTCAAGCCTTCAACAAGTACTATGCACATACCCGCATCTTGGATGAAAGTCCAGAACGCGACAGCCGTCTAGCCCTCAGCTACGCAACCGCAGTCGTTCTCAAAGAAGCCCTTCGCTTGCTCGGAGTAGAGGCGCCAGAGAAGATGTGATTCAGTACTAACAATTGGAACTAAAGTTCCTAATTGTTAGACGCTAGCCGCTTATATGCGGACTAGCTAACTGCTTCACTAGTCATGGTCTCTAAATATAATCGATTTAGAGACCATGACGTCGTAACTATGGCGATTTGCCTAATCGCTTCACTAATTCACCAAACCAAATAATATCGATTTGGTTAGGCTCATGTCGTAATCTTTTAATCACTTTATTGTAAACTAGTCTAAGTAACTAACGCCAAATCCTATCAGGTATTTGGTCAGGCGCTTCACTAGTTCTGTGACATAATATTATCGATTTATGTTCCAGAACGTCGTAATCAGAGACGCTTGCCTAATCGCTTCACTAATTCACCTAACTAAATAATATCGATTTGGTTAGGCTCATGTCGTAATTTTTAAAATTACTTGATTGCAAAATAATCTAAGTAACTTACACTAAAGCCTATACGGACTTTGGTTTAGAGGCCTATCAAAGATCTTATCAAGTTTTGCTGACTTGTTCTGCTAGTTTAGGTCCACTAAATCGATTTATTCACTACTACTTCTTTATCATACAGGGAGATTTTCTATGAGCCAATATGCTTATGTCCTCGTTGTGATTAGCTTGGTGTTCCTTTTTCTGCTCAATAAGTACGAGAAGGAGAGACTTCAAAGGCTCTACCAAGAACAACTTTTGAAGGATGAAACATTTAGGGCTGACATCAAAGAGAAAATTCAATCGACTGAAAACATCAATGATGTCATTGCTTATATCAATAAAACTTACCATCTGGGAATGTTATTATCAAAAGACACTACAGATCAATTGAAATAAACCTAGCTATTCTTTAAGAAATATCAAAACCGAGACTAAGACTTTAATACTTCGTCTCGGTTTTTGTATATTTTTCAAGCAACAAAGCTACCACTCCCCCAGCAATGCAAGTGCAAAATCCCCTATAATGTGATAAAATAAAAGAGAGAACTCTATCAGGGAGGAAAACATGAAAAAACAAACCGTCGCCGTCTTGGGGCCTGGTTCTTGGGGAACTGCCCTTTCACAAGTCTTAAATGACAATGGACACGAGGTACGTATTTGGGGAAATATTCCCGAACAAATCAATGAAATTAATACACACCATACTAATAAACACTACTTTAAAGATGTCGTTTTAGATGAAAAAATTATTGCCTACACTGACTTAGCAAAAGCATTGAAGGATGTGGATGCGATTTTGTTTGTTGTCCCAACAAAAGTAACACGACTTGTTGCCCAACAAGTTGCACAAACCCTGGACCATAAGGCTATTATCATGCACGCATCAAAGGGATTAGAACCCGATAGCCATAAACGATTATCAACCATCCTTGAAGAAGAAATTCCTGAACAGCTCCGCAGTGATATCGTCGTTGTCTCAGGTCCTAGCCATGCAGAAGAGACCATTGTGCGTGACCTAACTTTAATCACAGCTGCTTCTAAAGATTTGCAAACAGCTCAATACGTTCAAGAACTCTTTAGTAATCACTACTTCCGACTTTATACCAATACGGATGTTATCGGGGTCGAAACTGCTGGTGCTCTTAAAAATATTATTGCTGTCGGTGCCGGAGCTTTACATGGTCTGGGATTTGGTGACAACGCTAAGGCAGCCATCATCGCTCGAGGCTTGGCAGAAATTACCCGCCTAGGAGTAGCACTCGGGGCTAGTCCATTGACCTATAGTGGCTTATCTGGTGTGGGAGATTTGATTGTAACGGGAACCTCCATCCACTCTCGTAACTGGAGAGCTGGCGATGCTCTCGGACGAGGAGAGTCTCTAGCCGATATCGAAGCCAATATGGGCATGGTAATTGAAGGAATTTCAACGACTCGAGCAGCCTATGAACTAGCGCAAGAACTTGGAGTCTATATGCCGATTACACAGGCCATTTACCAAGTTATCTATCACGGAACCAATATCAAAGATGCCATTTATGACATCATGAACAATGAATTTAAAGCAGAAAATGAGTGGTCTTAACCCTCTATAGAAAGGATTCTTATGACATCAAAAGTTAGAAAGGCAGTCATCCCTGCCGCTGGACTAGGAACTCGATTTTTACCAGCAACCAAAGCACTTGCTAAAGAAATGTTGCCAATTGTGGACAAACCAACTATCCAGTTTATCGTCGAAGAAGCTCTTAAATCAGGTATTGAAGATATTCTGGTTGTCACTGGTAAATCAAAGCGTTCTATCGAAGACCACTTTGACTCAAACTTCGAGCTTGAATATAACCTCAAAGAAAAAGGGAAACAGGACTTATTGAAATTAGTTGATGAAACTACTGGGATTCGCCTTCACTTTATCCGTCAAAGCCATCCTCGTGGTCTTGGCGATGCTGTCTTACAAGCAAAAGCTTTTGTAGGGAATGAGCCCTTCGTTGTCATGCTTGGTGACGACCTAATGGATATCACAGATGACCACGCTGTACCTTTGACAAAACAATTGATGAACGATTACGAGACAACTCACGCATCAACAATCGCTGTTATGCCTGTCCCTCATGAAGAAGTTTCAGCATATGGAGTTATCGCTCCTCAAAGCGAAGGAATCAATGGTCTCTACAGTGTCGAAACTTTTGTTGAAAAACCAACTCCAGAAGATGCTCCAAGTGATTTGGCAATCATCGGTCGCTATCTGCTCACACCTGAGATTTTTGATATCTTAGAAAATCAAGCTCCTGGTGCTGGAAATGAAATCCAACTTACCGACGCTATTGATACGCTTAATAAAACACAACGTGTTTTCGCCCGTGAATTTACAGGCGCTCGTTACGACGTTGGAGATAAATTCGGCTTTATGAAAACATCTATTGACTACGCCCTCAAACATCCACAAGTCAAGGATGATTTGAAAGATTACCTCATCCAACTGGGAAAAGAATTGGCTGAGAAGGAATAACAAAATCATTTATATAAAGAAGAACTAGGATGCTTAATTATCCTAGTTCTTCTTTATATATCCAGATTAGCCACACATAAATTAAGTAAATTCTATACTTGAATCTAGCAATTTCATAAAAACTATTGAAAGCGCTATACTTGCATTTGTCTTTTCATTAAAATAAGAGTACAATAAATTAGTATAGTAAAACAAAAAAGCACCGAATCGGTGCGCACTTTTTCAAGTTGTGTACGGACAAAGCCTTATTTTAACTTTGCTGTGTTGTTTCGAATAGTTCCAACGATTTTATTGTACTATACTTATCAAATATTATCAAGTGAAATGTAAATTATTTTACAGATAAAACAAAAAGCTAGTTTATTATTATTTGAAACAATACAGTTCTAAAACTAAAATACAACCCCTTACTAATTCTAACAAATTTCCACAAATATATCATTCGTTTTATTGAAATTATCATTAGAAATGCTATAATTTATTTATAGTTGTATTTTAAGGAGATTATTTTGAAAAAGTTCAAATTTACTAAAGATAATTTAGCTATCCTATCTGAAGTAGTAAAGTTTATGAAAGGTTGCGTTGATTTAATCAAAGCTCTCATTTTGTAATTTTTTAAAAAATTATAATTTAATACAAAGGAGGTTTATAACTATATGAACAATAACAATTACTCTATCGGACTCGATATCGGAACTAACAGCGTCGGATGGGCCGTCATTACGGATGACTATAAGGTGCCATCGAAAAAGATGAAAGTTCTAGGCAATACTGATAAACACTTTATCAAGAAAAATCTAATTGGAGCTTTATTATTTGATGAAGGAACTACTGCTGAAGATAGACGTCTCAAACGAACAGCACGCCGTCGCTATACTCGTCGAAAAAATCGTCTTCGCTATCTTCAAGAAATCTTTTCTGAAGAAATGAGCAAGGTGGATAGTAGTTTTTTCCATCGATTAGATGACTCCTTCTTAGTTCCTGAGGATAAAAGAGGAAGTAAATATCCTATTTTTGCTACCTTGGCAGAAGAAAAAGAATATCACAAGAAATTTCCAACTATCTATCATTTGAGAAAACACCTGGCGGACTCAAAAGAAAAAACTGACTTGCGCTTGATCTATCTAGCATTAGCGCATATGATTAAATACCGCGGACATTTTTTGTATGAAGAATCTTTCGATATTAAAAACAATGATATCCAAAAAATCTTTAGCGAGTTTATAAGCATTTACGACAACACCTTTGAAGGAAGTTCACTTAGTGGACAAAATGCACAAGTAGAAGCAATTTTTACTGATAAAATTAGTAAATCTGCTAAGAGAGAACGCATTCTAAAACTCTTTGCTTATGAAAAACCCACTGGTCTATTTTCAGAATTTCTCAAGTTAATTGTAGGAAATCAAGCTGAGTTTAAAAAACATTTTGACTTAGAAGAAAAAGCTCCACTACAATTCTCTAAAGATACCTATGATGAGGATTTGGAAAACTTACTCGGACAAATTGGAGATGACTTTGCAGACCTTTTCCTAGTGGCTAAAAAACTCTATGATGCCATTCTTCTCTCAGGAATCTTAACTGTCACAGATCCTTCAACCAAGGCTCCACTATCAGCATCTATGATTGAGCGCTATGAAAACCACCAAAAAGACTTAGCAGCTCTAAAACAATTCATCCAAAACAATCTTCAAGAAAAATATGATGAAGTTTTCTCTGACCAATCTAAAGATGGGTATGCTGGGTATATCAATGGCAAAACCACTCAAGAAGCATTTTACAAGTACATCAAAAATCTTCTCTCTAAATTTGAAGGATCAGATTATTTCCTTGATAAAATTGAACGTGAAGATTTCTTGAGAAAACAACGCACCTTTGATAATGGTTCTATCCCTCATCAAATTCATCTTCAAGAAATGAATGCCATTATCCGTCGGCAAGGAGAACATTATCCATTTCTGCAAGAAAATAAAGAAAAGATAAAGAAAATCTTAACGTTCCGTATTCCATACTATGTTGGTCCATTGGCTCGTGGAAATCGTAATTTTGCTTGGCTTACTCGAAATTCTGACCAAGCAATCCGACCTTGGAATTTTGAAGAAATTGTTGACCAAGCAAGCTCTGCGGAAGCCTTCATCAATAAGATGACTAACTATGACTTGTATCTCCCAGAGGAAAAAGTTTTGCCCAAGCATAGTCTCTTGTATGAAACATTTGCTGTCTACAATGAATTAACAAAAGTAAAATTTATTGCAGAGGGATTGAGAGACTATCAATTCCTTGATAGTGGGCAAAAGAAGCAAATTGTCAATCAATTATTCAAAGAGAAAAGAAAAGTAACTGAAAAAGACATCATTCAGTACCTACACAATGTTGATGGCTACGATGGAATCGAACTAAAAGGAATTGAAAAACAATTTAACGCTAGTCTTTCTACTTATCATGATTTACTTAAAATAATCAAGGATAAAGCGTTTATGGATGATGCTGAAAATGAAGCAACTCTTGAAAATATCATCCACACGCTCACTATCTTTGAAGATCGTGAAATGATCAAGCAACGTCTTGCTCAATATGACTCTCTCTTTGATGAAAAAGTGATTAAAGCACTGATTCGTCGACATTATACTGGTTGGGGAAAACTCTCTGCTAAGCTAATCAACGGTATCTGTGATAAAAAAACTGGTAAAACAATTCTTGACTACTTGATTGATGACGGCTACAGCAATCGTAATTTTATGCAGTTAATCAATGATGACGGGCTTTCCTTCAAAGACATTATTCAAAAAGCACAAGTGGTTGGTAAGACAAACGATGTGAAGCAAGTTGTCCAAGAACTCCCAGGTAGTCCTGCTATTAAAAAAGGAATTTTACAAAGTATCAAACTTGTCGATGAGCTTGTCAAAGTTATGGGACACGCTCCCGAGTCCATTGTGATTGAGATAGCACGAGAAAATCAGACAACTGTCAGAGGGAAAAAGAATTCTCAACAAAGATATAAGCGCATTGAAGATGCACTAAAAAATCTAGCTCCTGGGCTTGACTCAAATATATTAAAAGAACATCCAACAGATAATATTCAACTGCAAAACGACCGTCTCTTTCTGTACTATCTCCAAAATGGGAAGGATATGTACACTGGAGAACCTCTTGACATCAACCAACTAAGTAGCTATGACATTGACCACATCGTCCCACAGGCTTTTATAAAAGATGATTCTCTAGACAACCGTGTCTTGACTAGTTCAAAGGATAATCGTGGTAAATCTGATAATGTTCCAAGTTTAGAGGTTGTTCAAAAAAGAAAAGCTTTTTGGCAACAATTACTGAATTCCAAATTGATTTCAGAACATAAATTTAATAATTTAACCAAGGCTGAACGTGGTGGGCTAGATGAGCGAGATAAAGTTGGCTTTATCAGACGCCAACTAGTTGAAACACGGCAAATCACAAAACATGTTGCTCAGATTTTGGATGCCCGTTTTAATACAGAAGTGACTGAGAAGGATAAGAAGAACCGTAAGGTCAAAATTATCACTTTGAAATCCAATCTAGTTTCCAACTTCCGTAAAGAATTTAGTTTATATAAGGTACGCGAAATCAATGACTACCACCATGCACATGATGCCTATTTAAATGCAGTGGTGGCTAAGGCTATCCTTAAGAAATATCCTAAACTAGAGCCTGAATTCGTCTATGGTGACTATCAAAAGTACGATATTAAGAGATATATTTCCAGATCCAAAGATCCTAAAGAAGTTGAAAAAGCAACTGAAAAGTATTTCTTCTACTCAAACTTGTTGAACTTCTTTAAAGAAGAGGTGCATTACGCAGACGGAACCATCGTAAAACGAGAGAATATCGAATACTCTAAGGATACTGGAGAAATCGCTTGGAATAAAGAAAAAGATTTCGCTACAATTAAAAAAGTTCTTTCACTTCCGCAGGTGAATATTGTGAAGAAGACAGAGATTCAAACACATGGTCTAGATAGAGGTAAACCTAGAGGATTGTTCAATTCTAATCCATCTCCTAAACCTTCAGAAGATAGTAAAGAAAATCTTGTACCAATTAAACAAGGGCTTGATCCACGAAAATACGGTGGTTACGCTGGTATTTCTAACTCATACGCGGTCTTAGTTAAAGCTATTATTGAAAAAGGAGCGAAAAAACAACAAAAGACAGTTCTTGAATTTCAAGGTATCTCTATTTTAGATAAAATAAATTTTGAAAAGAACAAAGAAAACTATCTTCTTGAAAAAGGATACATAAAAATTCTATCAACTATTACTTTACCTAAATATAGTTTGTTTGAGTTTCCTGATGGTACAAGAAGAAGACTAGCAAGTATTCTATCGACAAACAATAAACGAGGAGAAATTCATAAAGGTAATGAATTGGTCATCTCCGAAAAGTATACGACTCTTTTGTATCATGCTAAGAATATTAATAAAACACTTGAACCAGAACACTTAGAGTATGTTGAGAAACATCGAAATGATTTTGCTAAACTTTTAGAATCTGTACTTGATTTTAACGATAAATATGTAGGCGCATTAAAAAATGGAGAAAGAATCAGACAAGCATTTATTGATTGGGAAACAGTTGATATCGAAAAGTTATGTTTCAGTTTCATTGGTCCAAGAAATAGTAAAAATGCTGGTTTATTCGAGTTAACTTCACAAGGAAGTGCTTCTGACTTCGAGTTCTTGGGAGTAAAAATTCCACGATACAGAGACTATACACCTTCTTCACTCCTCAACGCCACCCTCATCCACCAATCCATCACTGGTCTCTACGAGACTCGGATTGACTTAAGCAAATTAGGAGAAGACTAATGGGATGGAGAACTATTGTAGTCAATACGCACTCTAAACTCTCCTACAAGAATAACCACTTGATTTTTAAAGATGCCTCTCGGACAGAGTTAATTCACCTGTCCGAGGTGGACATCCTGCTTTTGGAGACGACAGATATTGTTCTCTCCACTATGCTGATAAAGCGCTTGGTGGATGAAAATATTCTGGTCATCTTTTGTGATGATAAACGCTTACCAACGGCATATTTAATGCCTTACTACGGTCGTCATGATTCCAGTTTGCAACTCTCTCGTCAAATTGCTTGGAATGAAGATGTAAAGGCGGAAATATGGACAACCATCATTGCACAAAAAATTCTCAATCAAGCTTTTTACCTGGGGAGTTGTGGTTTTCTGGAAAAGAGCCAGTCCGTCATCGATCTCTATCATGGGTTGGATTTGTTTGATCCTAGTAACCGTGAAGGGCACGCAGCTCGGATTTATTTTAACACCTTGTTTGGAAATGATTTTAGTCGTGAGCAAGATAGTGATATCAATGCCGCCTTGGACTATGGCTACACCTTAATTTTGAGTATGTTTGCGCGTGAGATTGTTTTGTCTGGCTGCATGACTCAGTTTGGCTTGAAACATGCCAACCAGTTCAATCAATTCAACCTAGCTAGCGATATTATGGAGCCTTTCCGTCCGATTATTGACAGAATTGTCTATGAAAATCGAAACAGTTCTTTTGTCAAAATCAAACGAGAACTTTTTACTATTTTCTCAGACATCTTCCACTACAATGGTAAAGATATGTACCTGTCCAATATCATCAGTGACTATACTAAGAAAGTCATCCAAGCTCTCAATCAACCCGAGAAAGGAGTTCCTGAGTTTAGGATATGAATTATCGATATATGCGTATGATTTTAATGTTTGATATGCCAGTTGATACCGTAGAGGAACGCAAGGCATATCGGAAATTTCGGAAGTTCCTCATAGATGAGGGATTTATCATGCACCAATTCTCCATCTATAGCAAACTCTTGCTCAACAACTCTGCTAATAACGCCATGATTGAGCGACTCAAGACCCATAACCCTAAAAAGGGGAACATTACTCTCTTAACCATTACAGAAAAGCAGTTTTCTCGTATGATTTACTTAAATGGTGAGCGAAATACCAGCGTAGCAAACTCCGACGCACGCTTGGTCTTTCTAGGAGAGGAGCCTAGAGATGAAGATTAATTTCCCACTACTGGATGAACCATTAGCTATTGAAAATGCCACTTTTTTAGTGTTGGAAGACCAGTTTACCTTTTCAACTATCGTCAAGCAATTCTACCAATATACTGATGATGGGGAGTTGAAGTTGTTTGATAGAAATCTAAAAGCTCTGAAAGAAGCTGAATTACTAGTGATAACGGATGTCTTAGGATACAATCTCAACTCACCTGCGATGCTCAAGCTGATACATGCAGATCTTGAAAATCAGCTCAATGACAAGCCCGAAGTCAAATCCATGATTGAAAAGCTGGTTGCTACGATTACAGAATTGCTAGCATTTGAGTGTTTAGAAAACGAGTTAGACCTAGAGTATGATGAAATTACCATTCTAGAGTTAATCGATGCACTTGGTGTCAAAGTCGAAACCCTGAGTGATACACCTTTTGAAAAGATGCTAGAAATTGTCCAGGTTTTTAAATATCTTTCTAAAAAGAAACTCCTTGTTTTCATCAATGCATCCGCCTATCTATCAAAGGATGAGTTAGTAAATTTGATAGAGTATATCCAACTCAATCAACTGTCCGTCTTGTTTATTGAGCCTCGGCAAATCTATGATTTTCCGCAGTATGTATTGGATCAAGACTATTTCTTGAACCCTGAAAATATGGTATAATAAGAGTAACAATTGGAACCTGACGAGCTGAAGTCTGGCTGGGACGAATGGCGCGATTACGAAATTTCGTGAGAAAAATTTTTCTACGAGGTTTTAGAGCTGTGTTGTTTCGAATGGTTCCAAAACTTCTCAAGAGTTTACCGTAACAATTCCAGCGTTTTAGAGCTGTGTTGTTTCGAATGGTTCCAAAACTGCCACGAGTGTTCTTAGGTGGAGACCTGGGTTTTAGAGCTGTGTTGTTTCGAATGGTTCCAAAACTCGAAGTGAGGCGCCTCAGCGATACGGTCGGTTTTAGAGCTGTGTTGTTTCGAATGGTTCCAAAACAGGTATTGTGGATACTATCAATGCTATTGGGTTTTAGAGCTGTGTTGTTTCGAATGGTTCCAAAACGCTAAAATTAGAGTTAAAGCACTGTTTTGGGTTTTAGAGCTGTGTTGTTTCGAATGGTTCCAAAACGATGATGGGTAATGCCTTTGCGACTGGAGCGTTTTAGAGCTGTGTTGTTTCGAATGGTTCCAAAACACATTAAAAGCTACTCATTTTTTAAGTAGCTTTTTTCTTATTCAAGTTTACATATTATACTCTTCGAAAATCTCTTCAAACCACGTCAACGTTGCCTTGCCGTACTCAAGTACAGCCTGCGGCTAGTTTCCTAGTTTGCTCTTTGATTTTCATTGAGTATTAGTCGTCACATTCCCATTCCCTTGTATAAAAGCAAGACTGCGAGTCCTACGAACAACACTAACGCTACCAGTCTCTGACTGGCACTATACATCCGTCTTTCTCCTCGAACTGGAAAGATAACTGCTAAAAATGCGCCACCAACTGCACCTCCGATATGGCCAGCTAGGCTGATTCCTGGAATCAAAACACTTCCAATAATATTAATCACAAAAAGTGTCAGATAAGACTGTCCTAGCTGTTGGATATAAGGATTACGCGTAGCATAACGAAGAATGATAATCGCGGCAAAAAGACCATAAAGAGAGGTGGATGCACCTGCCGCTATGGATTTAGGACTAAACTCAAAAACAAAGAGATTACCCATCATTCCTGATAAGAGATAGAGAAAGAAAAACTGCTTAGAACCGAAAATTTCCTCTACTTGCCTACCAAGATAATAAAGCGAAAGCATATTGACTATGAAATGCTCCCACCCAATATGCACAAAAATGGCAGAGAATAGACGCCAAACCTGCTCTGGAAAGAGGCGAATGACAGGCCCGTACATGGCTCCAAATCGAAATAAGGTATCTGCCCTGTAAAAGTTTCCACCTGTAGTCACCAACATTAGTAGAAATACCAAGGCCGTCACTAAGAGGAAGAAACTCGTCACAGGGTAACGCCTATCAAAGATTTCTTTCATCAATCAGTACCTCCTGAACAGGAATATCATGATTTTCAGGGATAAAGTCCTGAATTTGACAAGGATAAACCGTACTCAAAGTATGACCAGGAAAATGTTTCAGATAGCGGTCATAATAACCTCCACCATAGCCAATCCGATAGCCCTCTCTCGTAAAAGCCAGCCCTGGAACATGAATCAAATCAATCTGCGAGACATCCACCACTTCCAAATCTCCCTGTGGTTCCAGTAAGCCAAAGGAAGTTTTGACCAACTGCTGCGGATTATAGACTACAAAGTCCATGCGCCCCTTGGGATAGGTTTTTGGTATTAGAACCTTCTTGCCATCCTTCAGCGCCTGCTCAATCAATCCCTGAGTTTGAAACTCATGCGGAAAAGAGAGATAGGTTGCGATTGTATTTGCTTCTTGGTAGAAGGGGTGTTGTAAAAGTCCTTCTGTTAAAGCTTGGTCTATAGCCTGTTTTTGCTCTCTAGATATAGCCTTCATTTCCTGCAAGACTTGCTTGCGTAGTTCTGCTTTCATAGACAAATCCTCTACTCTGCTGCCTTCTTTTTCAGGAAACTAGAGACCGCATCCACCCCAATAGCTAAGGCTTCTTCCTTGGGACTCATCTGAGGGTGATGAAGGGCGTAGGGACTATCAATACCTAGCCAGAACATAACGCCATCAACTTTTGAAAGGAGATAACCAAAGTCTTCACCTGTCATAGCAGGCTCGATATCAATCAACTCGATTCCGTCTTTCTCTTCAAAAAAGTCCATTAGTTCACGCGCCAAGACTGGATTATTCTCAACAGGCAGGTAGCCCCCTTGTTTGAGTTCAACTTCGACTTCCATATCAAAGGCGGCTGCAACTCCTTCTGCAACTGTTTTGACCCTTTTTTGCACCAAGAGGCTCATGTCTTGAGTCAAGGCACGAATGGTTCCATGTAAAAAGGCTGTATCTGTGATGACATTGTTGGTTGTTCCAGCTTGGAACAGGCCAAAGGTCACCACTGCTCCCTCGATTGGGTTGACATTGCGGCTGACAACTGACTGCACTTGGGTCACAAAGTAACTAGCCGCTACCAAAGCGTCATTGGCTTCATGCGGAAAGGCTGCATGGCCGCCTTTTCCTTTGAAACGAATCTTCACCTCACAGGTTCCTGCGAAAAGTGTATGAGTATTGGTCGCAATCTGACCAACTTTCAAATCTGGACGGACATGGAGACCATAAAATTGGTCTGGCAACCAATCTCCAAAAGCACCATCCTCATACATGAGCATGCCACCAGCTTCATTTTCTTCAGCAGGCTGAAATAGGAAGAGCAGATTGTTCTTTGGTTGCTCCTCAAGGGCTTGCTCAAGACAACCCAAGGCAATGGTCATATGAAAATCATGTCCACAAGCGTGCATACGATTTTGGTGCTGAGAGGCGAAAGGAAGGCCTGTTTGTTCGACGATAGGCAGGCCATCAATATCTGTCCTCCAACCAATGGTCCGCTCTGGCTGACTTCCCTGCAAATAGACCAAAATTCCTGTCCGCCAAGTTCGAACTTGGACAAAATCCTTGCCTGCAGTCAATTTTTCAATCACATCCAGCAAATAAGCATGAGTCTTGAACTCCTCCAAGCCAATCTCTGGAATCTGGTGTAAATCTCGTCTAGTCTGAATCAAATCTAACATCTATCTGTCCTCCTATATAGCAGAAAGAGGCTGGAAAAGAGTTCCGCCTCTATTTTTCATTTACAATTACAAGGTACGAAGCGCATCTTCTAGCGCTGTTTTTTGTTGGGTTTGGGCATCAATCTCTTTGATAATGCGAGCTGGAACACCTGCTACGACAACGTTTTCTGGGACATCTTGGGTAACGATAGCTCCTGCAGCGACAACTGAACCACTACCGATTTGGACTCCTTCGATAACCACTGCATTGGCCCCGATAAGAACATTGTCTCCGACACGGACTGGTTCAGCGCTAGCTGGCTCAATTACACCTGCAAGAACAGCACCTGCACCAACATGGCTGTTTTTCCCAACGATAGCGCGACCACCAAGGATAGCCCCCATGTCAATCATGGTTCCTGCACCGATTTCAGCACCGATATTGATAACGGCTCCCATCATGATAACAGCATTGTCACCAATTTCAACCTGATCACGGATAATTGCACCTGGCTCGATACGAGCGTTGATAGCACGTTTATCTAGCAAAGGAACTGCAGAATTGCGAGCATCTTGCTCAACAACATAGTCTTGATTTTCTACCAAGCCATCAAGAAGAGGAGCAACATCTTTCCAGTCTCCAAATAGGACATTCCCTAGTTTGACAACAGAGCTTGGTACAGCGGTTGCAAGTTCCCCCTCAAAGGTTACTTTAACACTGGTTTTCTTTTCAGCATTGGCGATAAATTGGATAATTTCTTGTGCGTTCATTTTTGTAGCAGTCATAAGCGCCTCCTAGTTCATTTTAATGATACCTATTCTACCAAAAAAGGCCTCAAATTTGAAGCCTTTTTGTTTGTTTTTAGGTATGATTTTTAGGGATGTGAGATAAAACGTGCTGTCGGTAAAAGCAAGCCCCTACCGATACAACCTAAAAACACTCTTCACAACTATCTCCCCGTGTTTTATTGACTATTCTAGTATAGCACACTTTTAGAATTAAGAAAAGACTTTTTATTTACTTTCTTTCGCTTCTTCTATCGATAGGAAAATCATGGGTAAAATAATCAAGGCCATCGCTAGAAGAAGGGACCAATCCACTACCAAACCTAAAAACAAAACACTCAGCAGGGCAGAAGAGAGAGGTTCACTGGCACTGATAACAGAAACCACCAAAGGAGAAACCAAGGACACTGCCTTCATAGAAATAAAAAAGGCAAAAGCTGTCCCGAAGAAAGCAATAATAAGGCAAATCAAGATACTCCAAATATCAAGAGTAAAGGAAAGATGATAAACTGGCGAGAGGACATTGCTAAATAAACCTGCCAAAATCATTCCCCACCCAACCGTCGGTACAAAACCGTATCGCTTCGCAAAAGGTTGGGGCAAGATAACATTAAACATAACACCCATGGCACTCAGCAGACCTGTTATAAGGGCTAGTGGCGTCATGTATAACTGAGAGAGATCGCCTTTTGTCGCCATCAAGCCAACACCCAGCATGGCAACCAAAACATAGAAAATAGCGCTTTTTGAGGCTCGTTTGTGATAAACTAAACGATTGTAAAAGAGGATAAAAACTGGACTAATAAACTGTAAAATAGTTGCTGTCGCAGCATTTGAGTATTCTACGCAGAGATAGAAAAAATACTGGACTGAGAAAATTCCCAAAATAGCATAGGCTAAAAAAGGCAGGTAATTTTTCTTATCTCGCCAGATATCTAACACTTGCAATTTTAATTGCATTGCTGACCAAATGAGCACAAGACTCCCTGCCAGTGTCAAACGCATAGAGGTAATCCAGCCCGACGACACCTGGTAATGGGTAAAGAAATATTCTCCTAAAATTCCACAGATTCCCCATATTAAGCCAGATAAGAGCGAATAAACGGTTCCTTTAACAATCTTTTTCTGATACTGATTCATACCTTTATTGTAACACGAAAGGAAAAAAGAAAAAAGTGGCAATCAATACCACTTTCCTATCTTCTACTATTTGATTGTGTAGGTGATGATGAACTTGATGTACTGCTAGAACTACTACTTGAACTTGGTGTAGATGAGAAACTACCAATAATACTTGACCAAGCATTTTGATAATCTGATTCACTTCCTCCAATAGCAAAGTGATAGCTGGTCGTAGGAGCTCCCGCTTTATTAGCCCAATAGCTCGTTACAGTAGAACCTGAAAGATCCACCGTTTTTCCATTAACGGTTACTTTGCCTGGCTTCTGCCCTGTAGATCTGAGGACCTGAGATTGCGTCACACTAGAATCAAGATTAAAGCGTTCATTGCCCCAAACGCCAGGCTCAGCCTGGTGGATAGCATTAACCAAGTGAGCCATATAATTGGCATTTCGATAATGCCCAGCCCCCTTAGCCATTGGGCGGTTGTCGTCATGCCCTAGCCAACCACCTAGAGTCAATCTTGGTGTTGACAGCATAAGCCACATATTTTCATCTTCATTGGTTGTCCCAGTCTTACCAATCCAGTCTGCACGAGCTAAGTTTGAATTAATAGCAGCCAAGTCCGTTTGGAAACTTGAAGTGATTCGAGATGAAATCACTTCACGAAGCAAGCTCTGCATAATCGTTGCTGTTGCCTTCGAGTACACTTGAACTGGTTTGTCTTGGAATTCATAGATTACTCTACCATCAGATGATTCAATCTTAGAAATCACATGCTTCTGATGGTAGACACCGTTATTGGCAATTGTTTGATAACCGTTGGTATGCTGGGCAACTGTAACTTCAATACCACCACCCATAGGCAGACTTTCGATACCGTACTCCGGAATCTCGTAACCCATTTTCTCCATGTAACCCTTAACATCCACGCCCTTCTCACGAAGCATGCGATAGGTCCAATAGGCTGGGATATTCCATGAATAGTTCAAGGCTTCTCCCAAAGTCATCATACCTGTACCTGGACTGTTTACATACATGATAGGATTTCCATTAGAGAATTTTGTCGGATAATTGGACAAGATACTGGCGCTTCCCATCAAACCTTGGTCAATGGCAATACCGTAGGCCAACAAAGGCTTGGTTGTAGAGGCTGGCGAACGCTTGGTGTCAAAGGCGTGATTGTTTTGGTTTATCTGGTAATTACGACCACCAACGAAACCTAGAACAGCCCCCGTTTTATTGTCCATCAAAACATTCCCTACTTCAGGCTGACCAGTCGCATCATCTACCAAACGACCGTAGTTAGCAACTGCATTTTGCATGGCATTATGGATTTTTTTATTGATTGTTGTAGTAATTTTGTAGCCACCTTTACTTAGCTCCTGCTCCGCTCGCTCATGATAAGCCCTTTGAACCGCTTCCTTTTTCAACTCCTGACTAGAGACGTTGTCCTGTTGAACTAAATAATCATACATCCGATCTGTCGCTTCAGACATAGCCGTAAAGTAAAGGTAATCTCTTGAAACAGCATTAACAGTTCCCGATGGCAAGAAGTCTTGTTTTATATTATAATCCTTGTACTGGTCGTACTCTTCCTTAGTTAAAGCACCCGTACGATACATGTTATAGAGAACTCCCTTGGCCCGTTTCAAACCAAGGTCTAAGTCTTCATCACTCTTTAACTCTCCAGTATTTTCATAAGGAGAATAAGTAATCGGACTCTGGGGCAAACCTGCTAAGAAGGCAGCTTGAGGAATACTCAACTTGTTGGCATCAATACCGAAAATCCCTTCAGCAGCTTGCTGGACACCTGCAATGTTTTGCCCTTTATGATTTCTACCAAAAGGAGCGATATTGAGATAGGATGTTAGGATCTCATCTTTTCCCATCACTCTCTCTAAAGCAAGGGCATCGACAATTTCTGTAGCCTTACGAGCCAAGGTCGGAGCATCTCCGACCACTTGTTGCTTGATTAACTGTTGGGTCAAGGTCGAGCCTCCGCTAGATGAGCCCAAACCTGCAAAGGTTCCCAAGGTCGCCCGAATCACAGCTTTTGGCACAACCCCTTTATGTTCAAGAAAATGTTCGTCCTCAGTTGCAACGATAGCCTTTTTGAGATTGTCCGATATTTCCTCAGATGAGACAGAAGTTCTCAATAAGTCACTCTCGATAGAAGCAATGACACTCCCATCTGAATAAACAATTTCTGAGATTGAAGAAACATTTTTAACCTGCTTGACCAAGTCCTCCGCTGGCGGAACCTTAGCCTTATCGAACAAGGCAACTCCATAACCAAGAGCTACACCAGCACCAAAAAGTCCACCGATAAAGCCTAGAATAAAGAGAGTATTCAAAACTCCCTTGATAGTAGCCAAAATGCTCCCTAAGATAGACAGAATTCGCCCACCTGTCACATCCGACTTCTTCTCTTCTGAGACTTTCTCTGATTTTCTATGATTTATGTTTGATTTTACTCGCTGGAAAAATTCCAGCATTTTTCGTTTTAATTCATTTAATTGATTTTGCATGGATTTCCTCACTCTATCTATTATACCACAAAAGGTAAACTTTCAATAAAATAGCCACTTTCTCCCCTATTCTGCTAGGCTATTGCCCAAGTTTGTGATACAATAGGTAGAAACAATATTTTTAAAAAGGAGAAAAGACACATGCACATTTTTGATGAGCTAAAAGAGCGTGGTTTGATTTTTCAAACGACTGATGAAGAAGCTTTGCGTAAAGCCCTAGAAGAAGGTCAAGTTTCTTATTATACTGGCTACGATCCAACTGCTGACAGCCTTCACCTAGGCCACCTTGTCGCAATCTTGACAAGTCGTCGCTTGCAGCTAGCAGGTCACAAACCTTATGCGCTCGTTGGCGGTGCTACAGGTCTCATCGGAGATCCGTCCTTCAAAGATGCTGAACGTAGTCTCCAAACAAAAGACACAGTAGATGGCTGGGTCAAGTCTATCCAAGGACAACTTTCTCGTTTTCTCGATTTTGAAAATGGTGAAAACAAGGCTGTCATGGTCAACAACTACGACTGGTTTGGCAGCATCAGCTTCATTGACTTCCTCCGTGATATCGGAAAATACTTCACTGTCAACTACATGATGAGTAAGGAGTCTGTGAAAAAACGGATTGAAACGGGAATTTCATACACTGAGTTTGCTTACCAAATCATGCAAGGTTACGATTTCTTCGTCCTTAACCAAGACTACAACGTTACCCTTCAAATCGGTGGTTCTGACCAGTGGGGAAATATGACAGCTGGTACCGAATTGCTTCGTCGTAAAGCTGACAAAACTGGTCACGTTATCACTGTTCCATTGATCACAGATGCAACTGGTAAGAAGTTTGGTAAATCAGAAGGAAACGCAGTCTGGCTCAATCCTGAAAAGACTTCTCCATATGAAATGTACCAATTCTGGATGAACGTGATGGACGCAGACGCCGTTCGCTTCTTGAAAATCTTTACTTTCTTGTCACTTGATGAGATTGAAGACATCCGTAAACAATTTGAAGCGGCTCCACACGAACGCTTGGCACAAAAAGTCTTGGCTCGTGAAGTCGTTACACTTGTTCACGGCGAAGAAGCTTACAAAGAAGCCCTCAATATCACTGAGCAACTCTTTGCAGGAAATATCAAAAATCTTTCTGTT
Source organism: Streptococcus sp. UMB0029 (assembly GCF_002871495.1). GTDB lineage: Bacteria > Bacillota > Bacilli > Lactobacillales > Streptococcaceae > Streptococcus. The sequence continues at coordinate 32,747 of NZ_PNGD01000017.1, read as the reverse complement.
AAAGAGCTCAAACAAGGACTTCGTGGGGTACCAAACTACCACGTTCAAGCAGATGAAAACCACAATATCGTGGAACTGCTCGTATCAGCTGGTGTAGTTAACTCAAAACGCCAAGCCCGTGAAGACGTCCAAAACGGAGCTATCTACGTCAACGGCGACCGCATCCAAGACCTTGACTATGTCTTGAGTGACGCAGATAAGTTAGAGAATGAGCTGACTGTTATCCGTCGTGGAAAGAAAAAATATTTTGTATTGACTTACTAAACTGTTCAACATTTACCTATAAAAAAAGGAGTTAACCTCGAGAAAGGTAACTCCTTTTTGCTGTGAATAGTCCCCACCTATCCCTTAATAGACAGGCTACGCAGGACTATGCGTAAGGTTGTTAGATTATGTAAGATAGAGAGGTTTGAAGGACTGAGCCAATTAAACAAGCCAAAGCCAATCAAACTACTATTTACGACGACGGTATCTTGAATATTCTTCTTGATGAGTGTTTGCAAAGATGATGATAACGAATTCAACTCTTGGAAGAAATCCAAACGATTATCTAACAATAAGATATCACTCATCTGCTTAGAAATATCTGCACTCTCATTCATCACCACACCGATATCTGATAGGGTTAGAGCCGCTGAGTCATTCAATCCATCTCCAACCATCAAAATAGTGTGACCTTCTTTCTGCAGTTCCTCTACTAACTCAAATTTCCCATCAGGTTTCAAGTCTGTATAGACCTGATCAAAGGGCAAATCTTTGACTAATTCCTCTGTTCTAACCAGAGTGTCCCCTGTTGCCAGAATCAATTTTTTCCCTTGTGCCTTAAGTTTCTCCAAGGCTGCTTTTGCTTCTTTTCTCAAAGGAGTATGAATGCAGAACATTCCAATCAATTCATTCTGATAAGCCAAGAATAAGAGATTATAGTGACTCTTGTACTCTTCAATTAAAGCATTTTGTTCTGAACTGATATGAATTTGCTCATCCTGCATCAAAACATAATTCCCAATAAGAACTGGTTGCCCATCTATATGAGATTTGATCCCCTTGCTTGCGATATATTGGAGTTTCCCATGCATTTCCTCATGTTCAATCCCCTCTATCTCAGCTTGCTTGACAATGGCATTAGCAATAGGATGATAGATGTGTTCCTCAAGACAGGCGCTGATTCTTAAGATTTCTTCCTCACTATAGTCTCCAAAAGGTAACACCTTTTCAACTATAGGATAGCTAGTTGTGATTGTCCCAGTCTTATCAAATAAGAAGGTATCTACTTCCAGATATTTCTCCAGAACATCCCCATCCTTAATCACCATTTCACGATTCAAACCCTCCTTGATAGCTGTTAAATAAGCTACAGGAGTAGAGATTTTCAAAGCGCAGGAGAAATCGACCAATAGAAAAGAAATAGCCTTAGAAAAAGAACCTGTTAATAGGTAAGTCAGACCAGCCCCCAAGAAATTATATTTGACGACCTTATCCGCCATCTTGATGAAATAGCGTTGTTTCGTTTTCTTGTTTTCTTCAGATTTCTTCATCAACTCAATCAGCTGTAAAATACGGCTGTTCATCTGATTATCGGTTACACGAATACGTAACTCTCCAGTTTCTAATACTGTATTTGCACAAACCAAATCAGACTCTCTTTTTTCAACTGGAAAACTCTCTCCTGTCAAGGAACTTTCGTTGACCATACCTAAACCTGAAACTACTTGTCCATCAAACAGAATTTCATTTCCTTGAGATAAGACCAAGACATCTCCTATTTGAACATCGGAACTCTTGATACTAACGACCGTATCGCCCTGCACTAAGAATACATCGCTCTCTTTTGCAAGAAGACTCTGTTCTAAATCCGTTGCAGTTTTTTTCAAGGACCATTGATCTAAATGATTCCCCAAATCAAGCATAAACATGATATTACTTGCCGTCTTGGATTGGTTCATAAACAAAGATAATAAAATCGCCGAACAGTCCAAGACCTCCATCGTTAGTTCCTTACGCGCTAGTGTTTGATAGGCTTCTCTAATATAGCCAAAAGCCTGATAACAAGTCCATATATAGCGAATAGGATACGGCACAAAACTACGAAAAAGTATACGCTTAATCGCTGCACCTGAAACAATAGAATAAGCACTCTCTTCTCTACGAATGGGAAGAGTCATCAACTCAGAAACTTTCCCTTTATCAATTCTTTTTAAAAAGGCTTCTGCATTATCTAATACAGAGAAGCCTTCTTTTATACGTAGAGTAAAGTGCTGTTGATCCATGTAAAACTGGATAGATTCAATCCCCTTTTCATCTCTCGCCAAGGAACGAAGATAGTCTTGAATATCCAAGGTGAGTGAAAAAGAAGATGATAATCGGATATGTTGGTATCCTCTATGTAGCACTTTAAAAGACATATTATTCTCCTATAAGGCTATCTAATTGCTCTTCTTTTTTCTCTTGCTCGTACAAATATTTGGCATCTTGCAAGACATCGTCTCCATGTTGTTTCACAACAGAAACAGATGCATCTAGCCCGTCTTTCAACTTGTAAGCCTTAGCCAAAGCTTTAGAATAACCTTTTTTAGCTTCCTTACTTGCTAAGATTTTCAAACCAAGGGTACCAAATGCAACACCACCTAAAAAGAGTGATGATTTTTTCGCAACTTTTGCAACGGTTAATACTTCTTTTAACATACTTATTTCCTCCTTATCATTATTATATAGCAATTTAGATATAAAAGCAATTTAATTTTGGTACTTTGAAAGGTAATTATACTACTATTTAATTCTATTACAAATCATCCTAAAGTTGCTTTCATTTGCCTCTTTTGATACACTTAAACTATGAATACAAACCTCAAACCCAAACTCCAACGCTTTGCTTCTGCGACTGCCTTTGCCTGTCCTATCTGTCAAGAAAATCTGACTCTGCTAGAGACTAGTTTCAAGTGCTACAACCGTCATTCTTTTGACTTGGCGAAATTCGGCTATGTCAATCTAGCTCCTCAAATCAAGCAATCTACCAACTACGACAAGGAAAATTTTCAAAACCGTCAACAAATCCTAGAAGCTGGCTTTTACCAAGCTATCTTAGAGGCCGTTTCTGATTTACTTTCAAACTCAAAAAATGCCAAAACAATTTTAGATATCGGTTGTGGCGAAGGCTTCTATTCTCGTAAACTCCAAGAAAGTCATCCTGACAAAACCTTCTATGCCTTTGATATTTCCAAAGATTCCGTCCAAATCGCTGCCAAGAGTGAACCAAACTGGGCAGTCAACTGGTTCGTTGGTGACTTGGCTCGTCTTCCTATAAAAGACGCCAGCATGGATATCTTACTTGATATCTTCTCACCTGCCAACTATGGAGAATTTCGTCGCGTTTTATCCAAAGACGGTATCTTGATCAAGGTCATCCCAACCGAAAATCACCTCAAGGAAATTCGTCAAAGGGTACAAGACCAACTGACAAACAAGGATTATTCTAACCAAGATATCAAAAATCATTTCCAAGATCACTTTACCATCCTATCTAGCCAAACGGTCTCTCTAACCAAATCTATCACAGCAGAGCAGCTCCAAGCCCTACTCAGTATGACTCCTCTCCTCTTTCACATCGACCAGAGCAAGATTGACTGGAGCCAACTGACAGAGATTACCATTGAAGCTGAGATACTTGTTGGGAAAGCATTCTGAACTAGGCCTCCCAAAAGCAGACAACTTATTAAAAATCTTTAATATTACAAAAACGCATAAGAACAGGTACTCAAAAACCTTAATCTTATGCGTTTTGTTATAGTTTCCATACATATTAAGTGGAAATATTTGAAATCAGTTCTTTTAATAGCCATTGAATACCATATAGTACATTTACCTCAAATATGATATAGGCCGTATAAGTCAAGTATTTCGATTTCTCTCGTCTCAAAGAATAGATTTTGTACAAGATAAACAAATTTAAAATAATAAATAATAGAGACAAAATCTTCATCCAAAATCAATATTAAAAGTAGCCAGTCAGGCATATACCTCATATTTATTTTCGATTCGAGATAACAAACTTATCAATAAATAGTAAGTGATATAATGCAAGTGTAATTCCAAATAAGCACCCATGATAAGAGATTTCTTGATGAGTAAGCGGAAAAAGAGTATCATTACCCATCAAAAGGCATGTTAAAATAACAAATAGAATCCAAAATAAATCCGTCCATTTATATTTTGAAAAATATTTTTTCCACATAAGAACACCTTCTTTCCTATAATCATATTATAACACTCTGTGTAAGCGAATACAAGAAATATGAGGTAATCAACTACGAAGAAACATAAGGCTGAAGACAGTAAAAACCAGCATTTTAAGCGCTGGTTTATTGTTTTAAACTAGATTTCTTACAAAGCTTACTAACACTAAGCTTTAAAAAAAGTTAGTTTTTGAAGTTGATTAATTGTTAATTTTCCAAACTGTACTCTTTTTTTATTTTTCAACCCCCAATAACTAAGGGCAAGTAATGCTATAACCCAAGCAAAAGTGATTCCCAAACTGTCAAAATTCAACTTGAAATCTGGTTTATTAAAGAAATCTACATAAACTCCTAAGAAGGTTGTATCCATAAATTTCTTGATCTCTGAGCTAACTTGAGAAAACATTGGCAAGAATGAGAGACCAAGCATTGGAATCAAACCATAAACCTGAGCCTGAGTTTGTGTCTCTGAAATAGCTCCAATCACTAAATTTAAGAGGATTGTACATAATGCTACCAGAGAAGCTACTACAAGGTATACAGGATAATCTTTTGCGAAATCCACTTCAACCATAATAGGGAAAGAAATAACTGCAGCCAAGGCAAAGATTACAGGATAAAACAACACGGAAACAAGATATTCTCCACGGCGAACTCCGCTTAAAATGAGTGTTTTAAAAATTCTTTTTTCTTTTTCCTCTGCAATAGAGTTTGAAATCATTGATCCAGAAGAAAATGAGAATGCCATTGTTAAAGAACTATACAATAGTGTTTTCCCTTGATTGCCATCTGTATTCATAAAATTTTGGAAGAGTAGAACCAGAAAGAATGGGAATACTACTTGTACCAAAATGTTTTTGTTTGTTAATAATACTTGTGTCCTCAACCAGATAAGGGCTAAAATTCTCTTAAACATCTAATTTTTCTCCTGTCAATTTAATAAAAATATCTTCTAAAGTTGGTTCACATGAGTGAATCGTCATCATTTTTTTATAATCTTCTTGCTGCAAGTCTTCAAAGCGCACTACCTTTTTAGTAGAATCACTATAAGTTACTGCAACTTTTTTTTCCGTGTTGTATTTTTGGATAATTTCGCTTGGGCTTCCTTGTTCAATAAGATCACCTTTATTCAAAAGAGCTAGGTTATCACATAATAAAGTCGCCTCATTCATATCATGAGTAGTTAAGAAAATGGTTGTTCCTCTTTCCTTTAACTCCTGTAGTAATTTGTGAATCTTCTTTGAGGTGGTGGGATCTAACCCACTTGTAGGTTCGTCTAAAAATAGAACTTTAGGGTAATTGATTAAAGCACGAGCTAAAAGCATTCGTTGACGCATTCCTGTAGAAAGTTTCTCAGCTGGAGTGTCTTTACTATCATACAGACCAACTTGTTTTAGAATTTCTTCAATTCGAGATTTTGAAACTCCGTATAGTCTTGCAAATAGCAACAAGTTATTGTACAAACTTAATTTTTCGTAATAACCACTTGTGTCACCTACTAAACCTAATTCTTCAAAATCTGACGGAAGTAATTTTTGAGAATCTTTCCCTAATAATTCTGTCTTTCCGCTGTTAGCCTGTAGCTGTCCTGTCAGAATATTGATCATTGTTGTCTTCCCTGAACCAGATGGACCTAGGAATCCAAAAATTTCTCCTTCGTTTATTGAAAAACTAATTTGATTTAAAGCAATATTATCTCCAAATCGCTTTGTAACTCTTTCTACCTTAATCATTGTATTACCTCTTTCTAATTTTAATTTCTATTTTAGAAACTTCACTCACTCCCATCGGTTATGTCAACAACTCTAATTCTAGGCTTTAAGTTAGAGTCCATTTTGATTTCTCTCATTTCATTTGGAAGTAAGAGAACTAATTTTAGTAGCTTCTCATCAAGTGTTACTTTACATAGGCGTCTGCTATCTAGACTATTTTTGATAATCAGATAGTCCTTCTTGACAAACTTTTCATCCATATAATAGTCAATTGTTTTTACCATATTTTCCTCCCGCCTGCTAATCTACATCCCTTTTAAATAGTAATGTTTCTAGCACTGCGCTCTTCTTAACTTATTTACAATAACAGTATATCCCTTATAAGAGTAAAAAAACAGGACATTTATGTCTACTGACATTTATGTCCTGTTGTTTCAGTTATTGAAAATAATATCTATTATGTACAAATCAAATGTTTGGGAAGTCTAGATTTTTTTCCTCTAAAACTTGGTTTTTAAATAAATTATCATTTAAAAACTCTGCTCCCATAATAGCTTTGTCGTAATACTGTAGGGCTTTTTCTTCATTTCCTTTACCATAGAGGTAATACTTTGCTTCTAAATAATCAACTGTGGGTTTTAAACTAGTGTCTCCTATTTCAATCATAATTTCTCTTAACATACTCAATATTTCAGGAATAAATTCATGATAATCAATATCGATTTGATAAAGAACTAATCCTATAAGTACCCTTTGCAATAGATGAGTATAACTGGCATCTTCGTAATTTGTTTGAGATACAATATTTAGACAAACTTTGTTTAAAGTTACTTCATCTCGTTCTGCTTTAACCGCTAAAGATAAGAAATACAAGTACAATAGTAGTAGATCATTTGTCGAATATTCTGTTCGCAGCATTGTTTGTTCAAAATATTCCTCAATTAAACCTTCTCCAAATTCGGCATTTTCAGAAACATATACATCATCAATAGCTTGTAGAACCTCAACTGCTATTTGTTCATCCTCAGGGAGTTGGTCATAAAAACGTTCCTGAATATCTTCAAAGATAGCCTCACGCTGGCGAATTTTTTCTTCATCTCCATGAATAGATTGACGAATCAATTTCGTTTTTAGTTTTAAATACTCTTTAGGAACAATTAGTAAGCCTTCATCAATTAACTGAGACATCGGAACCCCTAACACTTCAGCTATATAGTCCAGTTTCGCTAAACTGGGCAAATTATTTCCAGTTTCAATTCGGCCCAACTGACGAACAGTAAGTTCTTTTTCATCTCCACAAAAGGCTTCCCTACTCAATCCTTTTTCAGTTCGTAAGGTGCGAATCCGTTTCCCTATTTCCAAATTACTCATAATAAGCCTCTTTAAATTCTAATTTGATATCCAAATAACCAATTGTATACGTTCTCATTTTAACACACTTTCTTACAATTTTCAGAAAAAATAATGATAAGGAATAGTTTTAAGCAACTATCTTATATAATTGCCCCATTTCAATAAAGTATCTGAGGTCTATTTCCACTCAAGTAATCAAAAAAGCGAATTTCAATCGAAACTCGCTTTTTTACAAAATGTATTAGTATGAATTTGTATCTTAGTTCAAGTGCCAAATATCTTCGTTGTACTGAGCGATTGTACGGTCAGATGAGAAGAATCCTGCTTTAGAAATGTTAACGATAACTTTATCCAACCATGCGTCACGGTCTTCGTAGTCAGCCAACATTTGTTCTTTCACTTTGATGTAATCTTCTAAGTCAAGAAGAGTCATGAACCAGTCTTTGTTGATCAATTCATTGTAAAGACGTTCCAAGCGCTCTTTGTTTCCAGCTGCAAGAACTGCATCGCTAACGATGAAGTCAACCAATGGTTTGATAGCTTCACGAGCGTAGAATTCGCTTGATTTGTAAGCTGCTTTTGCGTAAAGGTCGATAACAGTTTCTGAATCTTCACCAAAGATGTAGATATTTTCGTCTCCAACCAACTCAGCGATTTCCACGTTAGCACCGTCCATAGTACCAAGAGTCAAAGCTCCGTTCAACATGAATTTCATGTTACCAGTACCTGAAGCTTCTTTAGAAGCAAGTGAGATTTGTTCTGAGATATCACATGCTGGGATAAGGAAGCTTGCTGCAGTAACGTTGTAGTTTTCAACCATAACGACTTGCAAGTGTGGAGCTACTGCTGGATCGTTAGCAATAACTTCTGACATGCAAAGGATCAAGTGGATGATGTCTTGAGCGATTGTGTAGGCTGGAGCTGCCTTACCACCAAAGAAGATTGTGATTGGGCGAGCAGGGATGTTACCAGCTTTAATGTCAAGGTATTTGTGGATCACGTACAAAGCGTTCATTTGTTGGCGTTTGTACTCGTGAAGACGTTTGATTTGGATATCAAAGATAGAGTTTGGATTGATTTCCACACCTTGGTGTTCTTTCAAGTGACGAGCCAATTTACGTTTGTTGTGAGCCTTGATATATTCAAGTTTAGCTTTAAGGGCCGCTTTATCTTCGAATGACAAAAGTTTTTCAAGCTCATCAGCTTCATGGTGCCAACCACGTCCAATAATCTCATCCAAATAGTGAGACAAGCTTGGGTTAGCATGCATGAGCCAACGACGGAAAGTGATACCGTTTGTTTTGTTGTTGAATTTTTCTGGGTAAAGGTCGTAGAAGGCTTTCAACTCAGAGTTCTTCAAGATTTCAGTATGGAGTGCTGCTACCCCGTTAACACTGTATCCGTAGTGGATATCCATGTGAGCCATGTGAACACGTCCGCTCTCATCGATAATTTGAACAGCTGGATCTTTCACTTCTGCTTTCACACGACGATCCAATTCTTCGATGATTGGTACCAAGTGAGGAACTACTTCTTGCAAGAATTCAAGAGGCCATTTTTCAAGGGCTTCAGCAAGGATTGTGTGGTTAGTGTAGGCAGTCATGCTACGAACGATTGAGATTGCTTCGTCAAGTTCGATACCACGAGCAGTCAAAAGACGGATCAATTCAGGGATAACCATTGATGGGTGAGTATCGTTGATTTGTACAACTGCGTAGTCAGCAAGGTCATGCAAGTTGCTTCCTTTTTCGATTGCTTCTTCGATAATCAATTGCGCACCGTTTGAAACCATGAAGTATTGTTGGAAGATACGGAGCAATTCACCTTGACGGTCACTATCATCTGGGTAAAGGAAGAGAGTCAAGTTGTGAGCGATGTCTGTCTTATCAAAGTTGATACCATCTTTAATGATTGAAGAATCAACTGAATCCAAGTCAAACAAACGTAAGCGGTTCTTCGTTTCTGTCTTGTAACCAGGTACATCGATATCGTAAAGAGTAGATGTCAATGTGAAGTGAGCAAATGGTACTTGGTAGCTACGGCTTGAGCGAACCAACCAGTTTTGCTCTGTCAACCATGCATTTGGAATTGTTTCTTGTTGGTTGTTTTTAAGAACTTGTTGGAAAAGACCGTAGTGGTAGTTAAGACCAACACCGTCACCGTTCAAACCAAGAGTCGCAATTGAGTCGATAAAGCAGGCAGCCAAACGTCCCAAACCACCATTACCAAGAGATGGTTCCAATTCAACTTCTTCAACTTCGATCAAGTCTTTACCTGCAACTGCAAGTTCTTTTTTGACATCGTCGTAAAGACCAAGGTTAATCAAGTTGTTTGACAAGAGTTTACCAATCAAGAACTCAGCTGAGATGTAGTAAACTTTTTTCTTACCAGTGTTAACTGGTTTTTTGCTGCTTGCAAGCTTGCTGTAGTTAAGAAGAGCAAGGTAAAGCTCTTCATTGCTACATTCTGCAATGGTTTTATTGTAACGATTTTGTACAAATTCTTGTAGTGATAACATGTTTAAGGTGTCTCCTGATATTGTATTATTTCTTTAATTCTACCAAATTTTCATTGATTCGGCGATAAATTGTCGTCAAGTCAAGCAAAGTTTCTTCGACAGCTGGTGTCAATTGATCTTCAGTCATACGCCAAGACCAGTTTCCACCAAGGGTAGATGGGAAGTTCATACGAGCTGCCTCATCCAATTCTAGCAAATCTTGCATAGTTGCAATTGCCATGAAGCTAACTGATGAAAAGACTGTACGAAGCATAGCATGTGGCACTGTTTCGTATTCTTTACGGTTCGTGTAACGAGCCATATACTCACGAGTCGCATCATCGATCTCGTTACGGTACCAACCAAGGACCGTATTGTTATCGTGAGTTCCTGTGTACATAACTGAGTTAGCAGGTGCCAAGTGTGGGCTATCGATGCTTTCGTCTTCTGGGTTGAAGGCAAATTGAAGAATTTTCATTCCTGGGAAGCCAGTACGTTCACGCAACTCGATAACTTCATCAGTCATGAAGCCAAGGTCTTCTGCGATGATGTTTAGCTCACCAAGTTCTTCCTTAACGGCTGCAAAAAGCTTGTAGCCAGGACCTTTGACCCACTCACCAGGTGCTGCTGTATCAGAACCAGCAGGAATTTCCCAGTAAGATTCGAAACCACGGAAATGGTCGATACGAACGATATCATAGATTTTGAAGCTTTCACGCAAGCGTTCAATCCACCATTTGTAACCATCTTTGTCCATTGCTTCCCAGTCATAGATTGGGTTACCCCAAAGTTGACCAGTTGCAGAAAATTCATCTGGTGGGCAGCCTGCGATGCAAGTCGCCTTACCGTTGATATCTGTCTTGAAGAGATGTGGATTTGCCCACATATCGCTTGAATCTTCCGCTACGTAGATTGGCATGTCCCCAACGATTTCGATGTGGTTGTCGTTAGCGTAGGCTTTCAATTTCAACCATTGTTGGAAGAAGAAGTATTGAGTCACACGGTGGTAAACCAATTTATCTGCCAATTGCTCACGGTAGCTTTCAAGTGCTGAAGCTTTACGAGCACGAGCATCCGCATCTGGCCATTCAGTCCAAGCAAGATTGTCAAAATGCTCTTTGATAGCCATATACTCTGCAAAGAGTTCAAGCCATGATTGGTTGTCTTGAGCAAATTTCTCAAAATCTTTAACATCTCCGACTTCAAAGAAACGTTTTACCGCTTTTTCTAAAAGAGGACGACGTGCGTAGTAGATTTTAGCATAATCAACTTCAGACGCATCGCTACCAAAGTCAACCCCTTCAAGGTCACTTGCTTGCAACAATCCTTGCTCTACCAAGATATCCAAATCGATAAAATGAGTATTTCCTGCGAAGGCTGAGAAAGACTGGTAAGGAGAATCTCCGTAACTAGTTGTTCCTAGTGGAAGGATTTGCCAGTAACGTTGTTTTGTGCGAACCAAGAAATCAACGAAGTCGTAAGCACTTTTACCAAATGATCCGATTCCGTATGCTCCTGGAAGAGAAGAAATGTGCATTAACACACCACTTTGACGTTTTTTCATAATAAGCACCTCATGTGTTTATAGTTCTTGTTTCATTTTTACGAACGCAAACGTTTGCGCTATTATTAGTATATCTCATTTTTTTGATAAATGCAAGCGGTTTTAAAAAACTTTTTTGATTATTTTTTTAAAAGTTTTTCTTCATACTTGTATATATATTCTTTATAAAAAAATAAAACCTTATAGAAAACTTCTCTTATTCCATCTAGAAAAACATTGAGCCTATTTCCTACATCTAGAGCGAGCAATCGTTTTCTCTCTATTTGATTTATTCATAGGGGAAAACATTTTATAATCTTTCTTCTATTATATGGCGTTTAAGCGTTTACTTTTCTATAAAATTTTTTAAGATTTTTTCAAAAAAATGCTTGCAACCGTTTTCTGTTTGTGTTATACTAGTGCCATAAAGGAAAACGTTTGCGTTTCCTCATTATAAAATTTGTTATTCTTTAGGAGGAATACACTATGTCATCTAAATTCATGAAGAGCGCTGCTGTGCTTGGAACTGTTACACTTGCTAGCTTGCTTTTGGTAGCTTGTGGAAGCAAACCTGCTGAAAAAGCTGCTGATGCTGGTTCATCTGCAGGGAAAGAAATCACTCTTTACGTTGAAGACCAATACAAAGCTTTCGCTGAAACAGTTGCTAAAGCTTACGAAAAAGAGTCAGGAACAAAAGTTAACATCAAATCTGGTGACCAACTTGGTGGTCTTGACAAACTTTCTCTTGACAACCAATCAGGTCAAGCTGCTGACGTTATGATGGCACCATACGACCGTGTAGGTAGCCTTGGTACTGACGGACAACTTTCAGAAGTTAAATTGAGCGACGGCGCTAAAACAGATGATAAAACTAAATCTCTTGTAACAGCTGCTGACGGTAAAGTTTACGGTGCTCCTGCCGTTATCGAGTCACTTGTTATGTACTACAACAAAGACTTGGTAAAAGAAGCTCCAAAAACTTTTGCTGACTTAGAAAACCTTGCTAAAGATAGCAAATACGCATTCGCTGGAGAAGATGGAAAAACTTCTGCTTTCCTAGCTGACTGGACAAACTTCTACTTTGCATACGGACTTCTTGCTGGTAACGGTGCTTACGTATTCGGACAAAACGGTAAAGACGCTAAAGACATCGGTCTTGCAAACGACGGTTCTATCGCAGGTATCAACTACGCTAAATCTTGGTATGAAAAATGGCCTAAAGGTATGCAAGATGGTACAGCTGCTGGAAACTTAATCCAAACTCAATTCCAAGAAGGTAAAACAGCTGCTATCATTGATGGACCTTGGAAAGCTCAAGCCTTCAAAGATGCTAAAGTAAACTACGGTGTTGCTACTATCCCAACTCTTCCAAACGGAAAAGATTACGCAGCATTCGGTGGTGGTAAAGCTTGGATCATCCCATCAAGCACTAAGAACCTTGAAGGCGCACAAAAATTTGTAGACTTCCTTGTTTCAACTGAACAACAAAAAGCCTTCTACGATAAAACTAACGAAATCCCAGCTAACACTGAAGCTCGTTCATACGCTGAAGGTAAAAACGATGAGTTGACAACAGCTGTTATCAAACAGTTCAAGAACGCTCAACCAATGCCAAACATCTCTCAAATGTCTGCAGTTTGGGAACCAGCTGCTAATATGCTCTTTGACTCTGTAAGCGGTAAGAAAGATGCTAAAACAGCTGCTAACGATGCTGTAACATTGATCAAAGAAACAATCAAACAAAAATTTGGTGAATAAAAAATTTGTTCAAGGGGGGTGGAATTCAAATCCCCCTTTGAATTTATCAATAGAAAAACATATATAGTTTGGTTTTTAATTAGAAACTAGTATCCTATGAAAGGAGTTATTATGGAAAAGCAACAACCTAGTAAAGCAGCCCTGCTGTCTATCATTCCTGGGTTAGGACAGATTTACAATAAACAAAAAGCCAAAGGTTTTATCTTCCTTGGTGTAACCCTTGTTTTTGTCCTTTATTTCCTAGCACTTGCAGCCCCTGAATTAAGCAATCTCATCACTCTTGGTGACAAGCCAGGTCGTGATAATTCCCTCTTTATGCTGATTCGTGGTGCCTTCCATTTAATCTTTGTAGTCGTTTATGTGCTCTTTTATTTCTCAAATATTAAAGATGCACATACAATCGCAAAACGTATTAACAATGGAATTCCAGTACCACTTACGCTAAAAGATATGATCAAAGGAATCTATGAAAATGGCTTCCCTTACCTCTTGATCATTCCATCTTATATTGCCATGACTTTTGCGATTATCTTCCCAGTTATCGTAACCTTGATGATTGCCTTTACCAACTATGACTTCCAACACTTGCCACCAAACAAATTGTTGGACTGGGTTGGTTTAACCAACTTTACGAACATCTGGAGTTTGAGTACCTTCCGTTCTGCCTTTGGTGCCGTTCTTTCTTGGACCATCATCTGGGCTTTGGCTGCCTCAACTTTACAGATCGTCATCGGTATCTTCACAGCTATCGTTGCTAACCAACCATTTATCAAAGGAAAACGTATCTTTGGTGTTATTTTCCTTCTTCCTTGGGCTGTCCCAGCCTTCATCACTATCTTGACATTCTCAAACATGTTTAACGATAGTGTCGGAGCTATCAACACTCAAGTATTGCCAATCTTGGCTAAATTCCTTCCTTTCCTTGATGGGGCTCTTATTCCTTGGAAAACAGACCCAACTTGGACTAAAATTGCCTTGATTATGATGCAAGGTTGGCTTGGATTCCCATACATCTACGTTTTGACTTTGGGTATCTTGCAATCTATTCCTAACGACCTTTACGAAGCAGCTTATATTGACGGTGCCAATGCTTGGCAAAAATTCCGCAACATCACTTTCCCAATGATCTTGGCTGTTGCGGCACCTACTTTGATCAGCCAATACACCTTCAACTTTAACAACTTCTCTATCATGTACCTCTTCAACGCTGGAGGACCTGGTAGTGTCGGTGGTGGAGCTGGTTCAACCGATATCTTGATCTCATGGATTTACCGTTTGACAACAGGTACATCTCCTCAGTACTCAATGGCGGCAGCTGTTACCTTGATTATCTCTATCATTGTCATCTCAATCTCTATGATCGCATTCAAGAAACTACACGCATTTGATATGGAGGACGTCTAAGATGAATAACTCGATCAAACTCAAACGTAGACTGACTCAAACCCTTACTTACCTTTACCTGATTGGTCTCTCAATCGTGATTATCTATCCACTGTTGATTACCATCATGTCAGCCTTCAAGACTGGTAACGTAGTAGCCTTTAAACTAGACAGCAACGTCGACTTTAGTTTTGCCAACTTCCAAGGTCTCTTCTCTGAAACCTTATACGGTACTTGGTACCTCAACACTTTGATTATCGCCTTGATTACCATGGCTGTTCAAACAAGTATCATCGTACTTGCTGGTTATGCTTACAGCCGTTACAACTTCTTGGCTCGTAAACAAAGTTTGGTCTTCTTCTTGATTATCCAAATGGTACCAACCATGGCCGCTTTGACAGCCTTCTTCGTTATGGCACTTATGTTGAACGCCCTTAACCACAGCTGGTTCCTCATCTTCCTCTACGTTGGTGGTGGTATCCCGATGAATGCTTGGTTGATGAAAGGTTACTTCGATACAGTCCCAATGTCTCTAGACGAATCTGCAAAACTAGACGGTGCAGGACACTTCCGCCGCTTCTGGCAAATTGTTCTCCCACTTGTGCGCCCAATGATTGCTGTGCAAGCTCTCTGGGCCTTCATGGGACCTTTCGGAGACTATATCCTCTCTAGTTTCTTGCTTCGTGAGAAAGAATACTTTACTGTTGCCGTTGGTCTCCAAACCTTCGTTAACAATGTGAAAAACATGAAGATTGCCTACTTCTCAGCAGGTGCTATCCTCATTGCCCTTCCAATCTGTATTCTCTTCTTCTTCCTACAAAAGAACTTTGTTTCAGGACTTACAAGTGGTGGCGACAAGGGATAATCTATCCCTGCCACCCTTTTCTTATTGTTACAAAATATATACTAACAACAAGCAATTTACCCCCTAGACTTGAAATAAAGCACATTTCTCTATATAATAATACTCATATAGAAAACACCTTTTAGAAAGATACAAATGCTTCCATATCCATTTTCATATTTTTCAAGTATTTGGGGATTTCGTAAGCCCCTGTCCAAACGTTTCGGGCTCAACTGGTTTCAACTACTCTTTACCAGTATCTTCCTTATCAGCTTGTCTATGGTGCCCATTGCCATCCAAAACAGCTCACAAGAGACTTATCCACTAGAAACTTTTATCGATAATGTCTATGAACCTCTGACAGATGAAGTTGTCCAGGATCTCTCTGAACACGCTACAATTGTTGATGGCAATTTAACTTATACAGGCACAGCTAGTCAAACGCCTTCTATTGTGATCGGTCCAAGTCAAAGCAAGGAATTACCTAAGGACTTGCAACTGCATTTCGATACGAATGAGCTCATCATCAGCAAGGAAAGTAAAGAACTGACCCGCATCTCTTACCGAGTGATTGAGACTGAGAGTTTCAAAAGCAAAGACAGCTTGACCCAAGCAATTTCGAAAGACTGGTACCAGCAGAATCGTGTCTATATCAGTCTCTTCCTAGTTCTCGGTGCTAGCTTCCTCTTTGGTTTGAATTTCTTCATTGTCTCTCTAGGAGCTAGTCTTCTCCTTTATATCACTAAGAAATCACGCCTCTTTTCATTTAGAACCTTTAAAGAGTGCTACCATTTTATATTAAACTGTTTAGGATTACCAACTCTGATTACCCTTGTTTTAGGATTATTGGGTCAAAATATGTCAACCCTTATCACTGTACAAAACATTCTTTTTGTTCTATATCTGGTCACTATTTTTTATAAAACACATTTCCGTGATCCAGATTACCATAAATAGGAGATTTTTATGCCCGTTACGATTAAAGATGTGGCCAAGGCTGCTGGTGTTTCACCTTCAACCGTAACCCGTGTTATTCAAAATAAATCAACCATTAGCGACGAAACGAAAAAACGCGTTCGCAAGGCTATGAAGGAGCTCAATTATCACCCCAACCTCAATGCTCGTAGCTTGGTAAGTAGCTATACTCAAGTTATCGGCTTGGTGCTTCCTGACGACTCAGATGCCTTCTACCAGAATCCTTTCTTCCCATCTGTCCTCCGTGGCATTGCTCAGGTAGCTTCTGAAAATCACTATGCTATTCAAATTGCAACAGGTAAGGATGAGAAAGAGCGTCTTAAAGCTATTTCACAGATGGTTTACGGCAAACGTGTGGATGGTTTGATTTTCCTTTATGCCGAAGAGGAAGATCCTTTGGTCAAGCTGGTCGCTGATGAGCAGTTCCCCTTCCTCATTCTAGGAAAATCCATTTCACCCTTTATCCCTCTTGTCGATAATGACAATGTCCAAGCTGGTTTGGATGCAACCGAATATTTCATCAAAAAAGGATGCAAACGAATTGCCTTTATCGGAGGTTCTAAGAAACTCTTCGTTACACAAGACCGTCTAACTGGTTACGAATCCGCGCTTAAGCAATACAAACTGCCTCTTGATGACAATCTGACCTACTTTGCAAATGAATTTCTAGAGGAAAAAGGATATCAATTTAGCCAACTCCTCTTTCAGCATGACCCTCAAATCGATGCTATCATCACAACCGATAGCCTCCTAGCTGAAGGGGTCTGTGATTATATCACAAAACACCAACTGGATGTCCCTGTTCTCAGCTTTGACTCGGTCAATCCCAAGCTCAACTTGGCGGCCTATGTTGATATCAATAGCTTAGAACTTGGTCGTGTTTCCCTTGAAACCATCCTCCAGATTATCAACGATACTAAAAGTAATAAACAAATTTGTTACCGTCAGTTGATTGCTCATAAGATTATTGAAAAATAAAAACCAGCTCACGCTGGTTTTTTTGGTCATTATACTCAATGAAAATCAAAGATCAAACTAGGAAGCTAGCCGCAGGTTACTCAAAGCACAGCTTTGAGGTTGCAGATAAAGCTAACGCGGTTTGAAGAGATTTTCGAAGAGTATTAATTATCTGTTTCAACGAATCGTCCCAGGATATGAACATTCTCCGATACCGATACAAAGGCACTTGGATCGACTTGTTTCATAATGAGTTTAAATTCATTAAACTCTGCACGTGTAATGACAGTGATTAAAACTGCCTTTCTCTCGTGATTATAGGTTCCTTCTGCATCGTGGATCATGGTGGCTCCGCGGTGCAATTTTTTATGGATTTTTTCAATTACCTTGTCTGGATGATTGGTTACAATCATAGCCTGCATCCGTTTTTGCTTGGTAAAGACCGCATCCGTCACACGGCTAGAGACAAAGATGGTAATCATAGAATAAAGGGCGTATTTCCAACCAAAGGTCAAACCAGCTATCAGCATGATGGTCCCATTTACTAAGAAAGAAATACTGCCGACATTCTTACCCGTTTTCTTGCGAATGGTCAGACTGACAATATCTGTCCCACCACTGGAGATATTGTTTCGAAGAGCAAAACCAATCCCCAAACCCATAACAACACCCCCAAAAAGGGCATTGATAATGGGATCCTCCGTCAAGGTCGCCACAGGGACAAACTGGATAAAGAAGGAACTCATAGATACCGTGATAAAGGTAAAAACAGTAAACTTATGCCCAATCTGATACCAAGCCAAGACCATCAAAGGGAAATTAATCGCGTAAAAAGCCAATGAAATCGGAATATGAAAACCAAACCAGTGATTACTCAAGGCAGAGATAATCTGTGCCAGACCTGTCGCACCACTCGAATACACATGTCCTGGTTGGAAAAAGAAATTGACCGCTACTGCTGATAAAAAACCATAGACCAGAGAAGCCGAAATCTTCTCATCATACTTTTCCCGAGAGATACTTTGTAAGACGCGTAAAATTTTTATCTGATGAGCAAAGCGGCGCAGATAATAGCGCCACCTCTTAATTCGTTTTGCTTGTTTCATCTTCTTCTACTTGTAAGCTGAGTTCCTCTAGTTGTTTGAGAGCCACTGTTGAAGGAGCTTGTGTCATTGGGTCACTTGCCTTGTTGTTCTTAGGAAAGGCAATGACTTCACGGATATTTTCTTCTCCTGCTAAGAGCATTACAAAGCGGTCAAGCCCAATAGCCAAGCCACCGTGTGGTGGGAAACCATAGTCCATGGCTTCAAGAAGGAAGCCAAACTGGTCATTTGCTTCTTCGGCTGAGAAACCAAGAGCCTTGAACATGCGTTCTTGAAGGTCTTTTTGGTTGATACGAAGACTACCACCACCAAGCTCATAACCGTTCAAGACAATATCGTAAGCAATGGCACGAACCTTAGCCAAATCACTTTCTAATTCGTGAGCAGTCTCTTCCTGTGGAAGGGTGAACGGATGGTGGGCGCTCATGTAGCGACCTTCTTCTTCAGACCATTCAAACATTGGCCAATCAACCACCCAAAGGAAGTTGAATTTATCGCTATCAATCAAGTCAAGCTCTTTGGCAATACGTCCACGAAGGGCACCAAGAGTTGCATTGGCCACCTCAAGCGTATCTGCCACAAAGAGAACGAGGTCCTTATCTTCAAGAGCAAGTGCTGTTGTCAATTCTTCTTGGATACCAGTCAAGAACTTAGCAACTGGTCCATTTAATTCTCCATCAACAACCTTGACCCAAGCAAGACCTTTGGCACCGTACTGCTTGGCTACTTCGGTCATCTTGTCGATGTCTTTACGTGAGTAGTTGTCCGCTGCGCCTTTGACTACAATTGCTTTTACAGCAGGTGCTTCTGAAAAGACTTTGAAGTCAACACCTTTGACCACTTCTGTCAAGTCCTGAAGCAACATGTCAAAACGAGTATCTGGTTTATCAGAACCATAAAGAGCCATAGCATCATCGTACTTCATACGAGGGAATGGGAGCGTTACTTCGATACCTTTGGTTTCTTTCATCACGCGCGCAATCAAGCCTTCTGTGATATCTTGGATTTCTTGCTCAGTAAGGAAAGACGTTTCCAAGTCGACCTGAGTGAACTCAGGCTGGCGGTCACCACGCAAGTCCTCATCACGGAAACATTTGACAATTTGGTAATAACGATCAAAACCAGCATTCATCAAGAGCTGCTTAGTGATTTGTGGACTTTGAGGAAGCGCGTAAAAATGCCCTTTATTGACACGAGATGGTACCAAATAGTCACGCGCACCTTCAGGCGTTGACTTAGAAAGGAATGGTGTCTCCACGTCGATAAACTCCAACTCATCCAAGTAGTTGCGGATAGAGTGGGTCACCTTGGCACGAAGTTTAAGATTTTCCAACATTTCTGGACGACGAAGGTCAAGGTAACGGTAACGCAAACGCGTATCGTCATTAGCCTCAATGCCATCTTTAATCTCAAATGGGGTTGTCTTAGCTGTATTAAGCACTGTCAAAGCTGTCACATTCAACTCAACTGCACCAGTTGGCAACTTATCATTAGCTTGCTCACGCGCAGCGACCTGTCCAGTCACCTCGATAACAAATTCACTACGAAGGCTTTCAGCTGTTGCCATAACCTCTGCAGATACTTTTTCAGGGTTGATAACCAACTGCATGATTCCTTCACGGTCACGAAGGTCGATAAAGATCAAACCACCAAGGTCACGACGACGGCCTACCCATCCTTTCAAGGTAATTTCTTGTCCGATGTGTTCCTCACGAACACGACCAGCATACATACTACGTTTCATTGTTTCTCTCCTCTTTTATTCTGTTACTATTTTACCATAAAAGCGCAGGCTCTTCATGAAAATCAGCAGAAAAGTTTGCCAGTCTTTAAAAATCAGGTGAAGGCCCTAAAAATTAGCCCCAATACAAAAATCCGATGAACTTCATCGGACTCTTTTATTTTGAATCGTTGCCTGCTTTACGCTTTTCAGCGATTTCAGCTGCCTTTCGAGGCAAGACGATTTCCGTCGTATAAGCTGTCCCAAAACGCCAGATACCAGCAATAGGGGCAAAGACTACTGCGAGATGGCTGTAGAAGAAATCGCCCTTGAAGGCATAAGCTAGTCCCCCAATGATGAAAAATAGAACTACTGCTTGAATCACTGCTAATAAAATTACTCGTTTCATATGACCTCCTGACTCTATTATAGCATGAGAATCATCAAAAAGCTGACTAAATTATTCAAAGCGTGGAGAGAAATACTGTAGACCAGACCTTTTCTGCTAATATAAGCCAAGCCCAAGCTAAAACCAAGACTAGCATAAACTAAAAACTGTTGCAAAGTTCCTGGAGAATGAATCAAGGCAAACAGAACACTAGTTACCAGAAGGAAAAGCAGAGTTTGTTTGCTATTGTCCTGCTTAGGAAAGAGATAGCGTGCTAACATCCCTCTAAAGATGAGTTCTTCCGTCAAAGGAGCAAAAATATTAATAGCAAAGAATGAGAAAAGTGGCTGAGCCAAGGTCAGGTCTGTCGCTGTTTGCTGATTTACCGAAGGATCATTTGGTAGGAAAAATTGAACGACAAGAGATAAGAACCAAACCAAGGCAGGGAGCCAAATAAATCGGTTAAAACCACTCTTCTCAATACGAACAGGACCTTTCTGATACCATTTGTAAATGCCGTACACATAAACTCCAGCCAAGGCCACATAGAGCAAGGTAGCAGCATAGGGTGAAGCACCTAGTTTCAAAGCTTCTACAGCCATACTCTGAACCAGACCATAACCAAAGAAAAAGGATAGAACAGCTAGAAGAAACCAGCCAAAGTTTTTAAGTAATTTCATAAAGATCTCCTATCTTGCTTTATAGCTGTTCTTCAATACAAAGAGGTTTGCTATCCCTAACACAAGTACCCAGGCAAGTAACATACCAATATTAGAAAAAGATATTTCCCCACCTTTTTTATTTAAAAGATTTACAATAGGACCAACGAACGAGTAATCCAACACTTTTTGAACCGTATCATTTTGAGAAGCAATCATAGGTAAAAAAGAGACAATTAACATAGGGAAGATACTATAGACTTGCGCTTTAGATTGAGTATCTGATACCGCACCGATTAGAAGGTTGAGAAAAATAATACTAATAGTTGCTAGGAGCAAATAGATAACGTAGGCAAATAAATAACCTGATAGATCTACTTTAAGATAGATGGGAAGCACAATCATAGCAAGTAACATTATCAGAATAGGGAGAACGAGCATACTGAAAGTATATTCTGTTGCTGTCACACCACTTAGGAGGAGTGATTTAAGATTTCGTTTTTCCTTATCTTCTGCCATCATAATCGATACCATATAACCACTTCCCATGCTCAAGACCATCGTCAAGCTAGCAGATAGAAAAAATAGGCTCAATTGTCCATTCTTATTTAAAAATTCATTATATAAAACAGTCAGTCCAAAAGGCAACAATAGAGTCGCCAACAAAGATGAATTGCTAATAAGGACTTGTAATCTTAACCATAGTAGGGCATTTAATTTTCTAAACATCTAACTTTTCTCCTGTCAATCTGATAAAGATTTCTTCTAGTGTCGGCTCACAAGAGTGAACCACCATCAAATCTGTCGTGTCTAAATGTGGCAATTCTTCAAATGGAACTATCTGTTCTCGTCCATCATTATAAACCACACGTACTTTCTTATCCACATGGTACTTCTGGATAATATCTTGCGGACTTCCATACTCTATTAAGTTCCCCTTATTCAAAAGAGATAAGCGATCACAAAGCAGAGTTGCTTCATGCATATCATGCGTGGTCAGAAAGATAGTTGTCCCCGCCTGCTTTAATTCTTGAAGTAGGGTATGAATCATCTTAGATGTTGTAGGGTCTAAGCCACTGGTTGGCTCATCTAGAAAGAGAATCTTAGGAGCATTCAGAAGGGCACGAGCCAAGAACATTCGTTGTTTCATTCCTGTAGATAGTTTTTCTGCGATAATATCTTTAGCATCTGCCAATCCAACCTGTTGGAGCACCTGAACTACTCTATCTGACTTGAGACCATATAACTTAGCATAGATGAGCAGATTTTTGTAAAGACTCATCTTTTCATAAAAACCACTCCCATCACTAACTATACCGATTTGTTCCAAATCATTTGAGGTTAAATCTTGAGAATTCTTGCCTAACAAAACTGTTTTACCTTGATCTGCAGCCAACTGACCTGTCAAGACATTGATCATGGTTGTTTTACCTGAGCCAGAAGGACCAAGAAAACCAAAGATTTCACCCTCCTTAATCTCAAAAGAAATCTGGTGAAGAGCTTTTTTGCTCCCAAAACTTTTGCTTACATTTTCAACACGAATCATAGAAACTCCTTTATTTGAAATAGCGTTTTACCATAGGTAACTGCATCACATTGATATAAATGTGGATTGTTCCTACAAGCAAGAAGGCTAGTAACTGAATCTCTCCTGTCAGTAAAGAAAAGAGAGCAATCAGAAAGTAGAGACCTGGCAAGACATATTGGTTTAATTGGAATAAAATCTGAAAACTCTGTTCCAAATAAGCCTGACGCTCCCCTTCATCATAAGAATTGATATAGTACAAGACATCCTTTGGTGTAGAGAAAGGAAGCAAATCAAACTGACGAACGATTGTAATTGTTTTAGAAAGAGATTTTTGAGCATTGAAAACCCACGCAAATACCAAAAAAGAAAGAGATAAGGTTATATGGCTTCCATTTAATACAATCACTTCATTTAATGAGATGGAAAGAGCCAATAAAATCGCTACACTTGTAATATTAAAGGCAATGCTTCCAAACTCTAGATTCCGATACATTTGCACATAATAGGTTTCATTCAAATCATCATCCATTTCCTCTTGATACAAGGAGTGAAATTTTCTGCTTTTCTTTAAGAAATTGAAAGTCAAAAGAATACTAATGAAACCTATCAGTAAACAAATAGCTGATATCCATGGTGTCAAGACTTTTACATCTAAAATAATTTCGTAGGATTCGGCACGTGCCTTAAACATCCCTATAAACACGCCAAAGAAAGCTCCCAAGACAATAGACATTAAAAATAACAAGACACGTTTATTTTTCTTTTTCATATTCAACCTCTTTCTAAACTAAACCAATCCAACTAACCACTGACCAAAGACTTTACCTGATTCATAAATTGCTGTCAAGCCCTCTGTTCCAAGTGATACTAAAATCAAACAAACAGCAAACAAGAGAATAGCTTGATTTCTTGCTTTTTTCGCCCCTTCTACTAAAGGATCTCTCCCAAGCCAGCCCGCTAGATAAGCATATAGGATGACTGTTAAAATCCCAAACTCTGTTGACGAAAGAAACAGCAAAATGGCTACCAAACGGATGACGTTAATCTTGATATTAAAATAATTTCCTAAACCTGCACAGACACCTGCAAGTTCTTTGTTCTCAGTATCTACTTGAAAACCTGCTAAAAACTCTTTCATATTCATTCTCCTTTTTCACTTGCTAGATTTTTGGATTTCTTTTCAATCCAGTCAATTACTGGGATGAGTGCAAAGTAGGCCCAAATAAATTGGTCACTGTAATAGAGATCAAACCATCCTAGATTTGCTCCAATTAGTAGACACAGGCTGACTAATAGAGCTATGGCCACTACATAATAAATCACTTTATACTTGTTCATCATTTTTCTCCTTTTTCTTCAACCGATTGAAAATGGACAAGAGGGCTAAATTAAGCCAAAACAAATACTTACTTTCAACAAAATAAAACCACCCCAGTAATGTTCCAACCATAGCGAAAGCATTCACAACGAGGGTAAGAACACTCATATAATAAATCACTCTATACTTGTTCATCACTCATCCTCCTCCAAGCGAAATACCGATTCGACTGTTTCGTTGAAAATCTGAGATATTTTCAAGGCAATCACAACGGACGGGGTGTATTCGTCCCGTTCTAATAGGCTGATAGTCTGTCTGGAAACCTCTGCTAGCTTGGCTAGTTCGGTTTGATTGAGGCCATCGCGAGCCCGAAGCTCTTTTAGACGATTTTTTAGTTGCATGTTACACACCTACTCTCCGTCAAATTCAACGGTTTGGATATCCTCAATACGTTGCAACTTGAATTTTTCTTTTCCCTTTTTATCAACACTACGTAGTTTGACCCATTCCTCGTCAACATCCACAACTTCCCAGTTATCTGGCCCAATATACACTCCCGTTATAATTGGTTTCTTTCCAATCATTTCTTGCAATAATCTTGACATCTCTATATTTCCTTTCTCTTTTCGCTCAAGCTTTTTGATTTTCTGCTCTAGTTTCTTGATTTTTTTAGAATCATTAGAATAAAAGAAAATCAGAAATAGTATAAACCCTAGTAGCCACATCATAGCTCCTTTCTCCTTTTCTCTTAACTTGCTTACATTGTAACACATCTTTTTCTTTTTGACAAGTATATTTGTCAAAAAGTTTATGATTTTTGTCATTTTGCAAAAGAAAAAGGTCAGGAGTAAGGTCCTGACCAGTTTATCTATCATTAAAAGCCTAATTTTTCAAAAATTTCTGAGAAGTTTTGGCTGATTGTCTCAAGTGACACTTGCACTTCTTCTCGGGTTTGGTTGTTCTTGACTGTCACTTGTCCGCTTTCGACTTCGCTCTCGCCTAGAGTGATGAGAGCCTTAGCCGCAAAGACATCGGCTGACTTGAACTGAGCTTTGAGTTTACGGTTAAGATAATCACGCTCTGCTTTGAATCCTTGTTGGCGAAGGGCTTGTACCAACTCCAAGGCCTTGACATTTGCTCCTTCGCCCAAGACTGCGATATAGACATCTAGGGCGTTTTCGATAGGGAGGGCCACACCTTGCTTTTCAAGAATGAGAAGTAGGCGCTCTACACCAAGTCCAAAACCAAATCCAGCGGTTTCAGGGCCACCAAAGTAGGCAACCAAGCCATCGTAACGACCACCCGCACAGACTGTCAAGTCATTGCCCTCAATCTCTGTGATAAACTCGAAAATGGTGTGGTTGTAGTAGTCCAGACCACGCACCATATTGGTATCGATGATATAGTCTACTCCAAGATTTTCCAACATCTGACGCACAGCATCAAAATGAGCTTGGCTTTCTTCATCAAGGAAATCCAAGATAGACGGCGCATTTTCTACTGCCACCTTGTCTTCTTTTTCCTTAGAGTCCAAGACACGGAGAGGATTTTCCTCCAAGCGACGTTGACTATCCTTGGACAAGGTCTCCTTGAGCGGTGTCAAATAGTCAATCAAGGCTTGACGATAGGCTGCACGACTCTCAGGATTTCCAAGAGTGTTGAGGTGCAATTTGACACCTTGGATACCGATTTCTTTCAAGAAATGGGCTGCCATCGCGATTGTTTCCACATCGGTAGCTGGATTGCTAGAGCCAAAGCACTCAACACCAATCTGGTGGAACTGGCGCAAACGCCCTGCCTGTGGACGCTCATAGCGGAACATAGGGCCCATGTAGTAGAACTTACTTGGCTTTTGCACTTCTGGGGCGAAGAGTTTATTTTCCACATAAGAACGGACAACTGGCGCTGTTCCTTCTGGACGGAGGGTAATATGACGGTCACCCTTGTCATAGAAATCGTACATTTCCTTGGTCACGATATCGGTTGTGTCTCCGACAGAGCGACTGATAACCTCGTAGTGCTCAAAAATAGGCGTGCGCACTTCTGCATAGTTATAGCGCTTGAAAATTTCACGGGCAAAGCCCTCAACGTACTGCCATTTGGCAGATTCAGCAGGTAAAATATCCTGCGTTCCTTTTGGTTTTTGTAATTTCATAGGGAATCCTCTTTAAACTTAATAGTCTTATTTTACCATAAATAGAGGGATTAAAACAGTATGAATAAAATTAGGATTTATACTCAATGAAAATCAAAAAGCAAACTAGGAAGTTAGCCGCAGGTTGCTCAAAACAGTGTTTTGAGGTTGTGGATAGAACTGACGAAGTCAGTAACCATATCTACGGTAAGGCGACGCTGACGTGGTTTGAAGAGATTTTCGAAGAGTATTAGATATCATTTTTAAGATTAAGACCTGTCAAAAGAATAGCCAGCAAGGAAAAACCAACAAATAGCATCCAAGTCAACTGTATATTCCATACAGCTACAAGTGAAAAACAGGCTGTTCCCACAGGTATGGATAAGGTGAACAATAAACCTAAAAAATTACTGGTACGAGCTAGAACCTCTGGAGCTAGATTTTTCAGGAGCAAGGCACTAATCTTTGGTTGAACTTTACCAGACACATACAGAGTTGAACAGATAAATAGTAAACCAAGTACGACTTGATTGAATAAATTAGCTAGACCAACTAGACTGAGTCCTACGGTCACCCACATCATCAATCTAGGCAAGGACTGCTTCCCAAAATAATCATTGCCCGTAAGGCTACTGATGATGATTGCTAACAAAGCACAGAATTGACTGATAAATAATGCCTCTGTGTAAGAAAAGTCCAAAAGAGAATGGCTCAAAAAGAAGATGTTATAGATACTTCCTAAAGCGCCACCCAAGGCATTGATAAGCAAGACAGCAAAGAGCATAAAACCAAAGTTTTTCTGTCCACCTTTAAGAAAAACGAGACGTAAATTTCGATAAATCGTTAGGAACTGCTCTTTGATCGGAAGCTTCTCATTTTTTAGAATTTCACCATCAGCAGATGACATTGACAGGCTCAATTTGCTTTTTCCTAAAAAGAGGATGACGGCTGATACTAGGAAGAAACAGGCATTGATTCCCGCAACGAGGGAAAAATTGTTGACCGATAGACCTAAGAGCCAGACTCCAAAAGCTTGACCCCCAATAGCTGAAATATAGGTGATGAACTGGGAAAAAGAATAAGCCTCCATCAAATCCTCTTCAGCTACTTTTTCCTTAATAAGAGGCATGCGCAAGCCACCTGCAAAATCACTGATGACATCACTAATGACATTGATTAAACACAGACTAGAAAAGGCAAAGAGACTAGCTTGCTGGACAACTAGGGCTGCTAGAAAAAATAAAACCGCCTGAAACAAACCGCTATAGACCATCCATTTGACCTTGTCCCTCGTGTAATCTGCCCGAATTCCTACAAAAACTGTAAAGAGAGTCGGAAGAAGCATGACAATATTCGCCATAGCAACAGCAAAAGATGCTTGTGACAAGGTCGATGCATAGACGATAAAGACCAGATTAAAAATCGAAGCACCAAAAGCATTGAAGAAGCGTGACAAAGTCAAGAGTCGATAAGCTTGATTTCTGAACAATAGTTTCATAGGTAATCTCCCTTCTTGTTCGAATACTCAATGAAAATCAAAGAGCAAACTAGGAAACTAGCCGAAGGCTGTACTTGAGTACGGCAAGGTGAAGCTGACGTGGTTTGAGGAGATTTTCGAAGAGTATAAGTTTTATGTGAAGTATGACTATAGTATAGCACTTAGAAATTTTAGAGGAAAAACTTTTGAATATATGCAACAAATAAAATGAGCAAAAAGAAACGATAGAATTTCTCCAGCGACACGAGAGAGCCCGACAGTTCTATCGCTTAAAATTTCAAATAATTTTCTTAGTTTGCAGATATTCAACAATCGGTCGTATTTCTATAATATTCGGCAGATTTGTTACAGCCAAGCATCTCAAAAATATGGACAGCATCCTCCATCTTTTTCTGGCCTTCCTTGACTCTGCCTTGCTTGCTATCAAGGAGACCTTCTGCCCACAGATAAACCGTTCGGAAATAGGTTTCATTTTCATTGTAGAAATGCTCTTTGATGGCACGTTTAAAATAAGAGGCATTGGTAAATTCTTCACACTCAATGCTGGCTAAAAAGCCATTCAATAGCATGGTGTGAAACAGGTTTCGGTTTCCAGACATTTCCATTAGAAAATCGGATTTTCGGATCATTTCTCGTACATATCTAGTAAAAAGGGAAACAGATAAGAAGGGAGAACTGACTGAGAACAAATTGAGTTCATAGATTCCCCAAATCTCGGTAGAAAACAAGTAGTCATGAAGGACTTTCCCCTCCTCTGCCGTTAACTCTACCCTTTCGTCCATGCTCTTCATATAAGACTTGATAAGAATGGCATTTAGAATATGTTTCTGTTTGTTTTGAGAATGGGCATGCTTTTGATACTCCCTGCGATACAAGCCCTCAAGCGGAGCTATATTCTTTGGATCCAAGATATCTATGATTTCTTTTCTCAACTCAGAATCTGTATCATGCTGAAAACCTCTCGCCAGAAAGAGGATTTCCTCCACACTGGCAGATATATTTTCTAGGGCAAATAGAAATTTTTCTACCGAAAGCTCACTCTGACCTGTTTCAAAGCGGGATAACATGGACGGCGAAAATTGTCCCCCAGTTGCTTGTCTCAGCGAGATATGTCTTGACTCTCGTAGTTGTCTAAAGACTTTTCCAATCTGCTCCATAAACTTCCCCTTGATTCCCTATTTTCTTTATATTATCATATTTTTTCAGAAAATCCATCAAAAACTTGCCAAATTGTCAGAATTATGAGAAAATAGAGGATATTTATCACGTGGAGGGACTGTAATGAGAGAGGATATCAAAATCAATGACCGCGCTTTGGCCTTACAAGACCAAATTATCGAAAAACTAGAGAAGGTTTTTGACACAGATGTGGAATTGGATGTTTACAATCTAGGGTTGATTTATGAAATCAATCTGGACGAAACAGGCCTCTGCAAGATTGTCATGACCTTCACCGATACTGCCTGCGATTGTGCCGAAAGTTTGCCTATTGAAATCGTGGCAGGTCTCAAACAAATCGAGGGTATCGAAGATGTCAAGGTTGAAGTTACCTGGTCTCCTGCCTGGAAGATCACACGAATCAGTCGCTACGGCCGCATTGCCCTTGGACTACCACCTCGTTAATACTCTTCAAAAATCTCTTCAAACCACGTCAGCGTCGGCTTGTCGTAGGTATATGTTACTGACTTCGTCAGTTCTATCTGCAACCTCAAAACGGTGTTTTGAGCTGACTTCGTCAGTTCTATCTGCAACCTCAAAACGGTGTTTTGAGCTGACTTCGTCAGTTCTATCCACAACCTCAAAGCAGTGCTTTGAGCAACCTGCGCCTAGCTTTCTAGTTTGCTCTTTGATTTTTATTGAGTATAAGCAGGCAAATCACTTTTGAAGATAAAAAGAAGCAAGCCGAAGTTGGCTTGCTTTTTGAGTTTATTTTTTACCTGACTTGTCCATATTCCAGAAGTCTGTCACAGCTCCACGAGAAGCCGATGATACGATGTGGGCATATTTACCGAGGACACCACGGCTATAAAGTGGTGGCAAGGTTGTTTCTGCCTTACGTTTTTCAAGTTCTTCTTCGGATACGGCCATGGAAATTTCTTTGGTATCTTGATCAACTGTAACGATATCGCCTGTACGAAGGTAGGCAATTGGTCCACCATCCTGAGCTTCAGGAGCGATATGTCCAACAACCAGACCATAAGTACCACCAGAGAAACGTCCGTCCGTCAAGAGGGCAACCTTGTCTCCCTGACCTTTACCAACAATCATGGATGAAAGTGACAGCATCTCAGGCATACCAGGACCACCCTTAGGTCCAACGAAACGAACAACGACTACATCGCCATCAACGATTTCATCTGTCAGAACGGCCTGAATTGCATCTTCTTCTGAGTCAAAGACCTTAGCGGGACCAACGTGACGACGTACTTTAACACCTGATACCTTGGCAACCGCACCGTCAGGGGCAAGGTTCCCGTTCAAGATGATAAGCGGACCGTCCGCACGTTTTGGATTTTCAAGTGGCATAATAACTTTTTGACCTGGTGTAAGGTCTGCAAAGTCAGCCAAGTTCTCAGCTACAGTCTTACCAGTACATGTAATGCGGTCTCCATGAAGGAAGCCATTCGCCAAGAGATATTTCATAACCGCAGGCACACCACCGACTTCGTAGAGATCTTGGAAGACATACTGACCAGAAGGTTTCAAGTCGGCCAAGTGAGGCACACGTTCTTGAATCGTATTGAAGTCCTCAAGTGACAAGTCAACATTGGCAGCATGGGCAATAGCAAGCAAGTGAAGAGTGGCGTTTGTAGAACCACCGAGAGCCATAGTTACAGTAATGGCATCTTCAAAGGCTTCACGAGTCAAGATATCTGATGGCTTGAGACCAAGCTCCAACATCTTAACAACAGCACGTCCTGCTGCTTCGATATCTTCTTTCTTATCAGCTGATTCAGCTGGGTGAGATGATGACCCTGGCAAACTCATACCGAGAACTTCGATAGCAGTCGCCATGGTATTAGCAGTATACATACCACCACAGCCACCAGGGCCAGGGCAGGCATTACATTCAAGACGTTTCACGTCCTCAGCCGTCATATCACCGTGGTTCCATTTTCCGATACCTTCAAACACAGAAACCAAATCGATGTCTTTGCCATCAAGATTTCCAGGTGCAATAGTTCCACCATAGGCGAAAATAGCTGGAATATCCATATTAGCAATGGCAATCATAGAACCAGGCATGTTCTTGTCACAGCCACCGATAGCGACGAAGGCATCGACGTTATGACCACCCATAGCCGCTTCGATTGAGTCCGCAATGATATCACGAGATGTCAAAGAGAAACGCATACCAGGCGTTCCCATGGCAATCCCATCCGCTACCGTGATAGTCCCAAACTGCACAGGCCAAGCACCTGCTGATTTGACACCTTCTTTAGCCAATTTCCCAAAATCATGCAAGTGAATGTTACATGGTGTATTTTCCGCCCAAGTCGAAATAACCCCAACAATCGGTGTTTCAAAGTCCTTATCTGTCATACCAGTCGCACGAAGCATGGCACGGTTTGGTGATTTAACCATGCTGTCATAAATGCTACTGCGGTGACGTTTATCTAATTCAGTCATTTGTTCCCTCCCATTTCAGTTTTTACTATTATAGCACATTTTAAAAGCAATGAACAGAAGAAAATTCTTGAATTTTCAGAAAATTCTATACAGTAATAGTTTCTTTAAAAATTTTACATTTATTTCTTGACTTTATAAATTAAAGTGATATCATTTAGATATCAAATAACAGGAGGTCATTCTTATGACTGAAAAACTCATCAATTCAAAACCAAATGGTGTATTCGCATTGATTCTCATTGAGTTGACACTCGTACTTGGTGTCTTTATATTTATAATGGGTGTTGGTTCGGAAAACATTTTTGGAATTATTATCGGACTTTTACTAAGCCTAATTGCAGGTCTAGCTCATGCTGGTTTAAAAGTTGTCAAACCTCAGGAGGCTCTGGTTCTTACACTCTTTGGTAACTATACAGGTACCATCAAAGAACCTGGTTTTTACTTTGTAAATCCCTTCAGCGTAGCAGTTAACCCTGCAAACCACACTCGACTTGGACAAAGTGGTGACGTTAGCACGAAATCTCCTTTTTCAGGGATGAAATCATCAAATGGCAATGATGTAAATATTGAAATTGGCAAGAAACAGATTTCCCTCAAGGTTATGACCTTGAGCAATTCTCGCCAAAAAATCAATGATTGTCTAGGAAATCCTGTGGAAATTGGAATTGCCGTTACTTGGCGTGTAGTCGACACCGCTAAGGCAGTCTTCAACGTAGATAACTACAAGGAATACCTCTCTTTGCAGTGTGATAGCGCCCTCCGTAATATTGTCCGCATCTATCCTTACGATGTGTCTCCTAATGTAGATACTACAGGTGACGGTCAAGCAGATGAAGGTAGTCTTCGTGGCTCTAGCGAAATTGTTGCTAACCGTATTCGTGAAGAAATCCAAAGTCGCGTTGAAGATGCTGGCTTGGAAATCCTTGAAGCACGTATTACTTACCTAGCTTACGCTCCAGAAATTGCTGCTGTTATGCTTCAACGTCAACAAGCATCTGCCATTATTGATGCCCGTAAGATGATTGTGGATGGCGCTGTGGGTATGGTTGAAATGGCCCTGGAACGTCTCAATGAAGGGGAATTGGTCGAGCTTGACGAAGAACGAAAAGCTGCCATGGTTTCAAATCTCCTAGTCGTCCTCTGTGGCAATCATGATGCACAACCAATTGTCAACACAGGAAGTCTTTACTAAAGATGGCTGAAGCTAAAAAAAAGCAGATCCCCCTTCGACTCTCAACAAAGTTATACGCTGCACTCGCATCATGGGCAGAAGACGACTTTCGTTCAGTCAATGGGCAAATCGAGTATCTCCTCACAGAATGTGTCAAACAACGGAAGAAAGACGGAAAATACGTATCAGAAACCATTGACGAACCATTTGAGATTGATATTTAACACCTTCTCCTGTCTGCCGTGTCGGATAGGAGAATTTTGCTAAATTCCCAAACGAAGTTCCGCTGTTAGTAGAAGTGGAAGTTAGTCTGATAAAAATCCTAAAAACCAGTGGAATTCCGTGTC